>NZ_JBVHPY010000005.1:250452-269929 GCF_055567695.1 Streptomyces sp. NPDC026417 | reverse complement strand
CGGGATCCGCCCAACTCTGCCGGGCGCCACGTCCACCACCGCCGGGACCGGCGTTTCACCACCGCCGAATCGGCGTCCACCCCACCGGGACCGGCGTCCACCATTGCCGAAATTCCGCGTCCACCCGTCCGGGATCCGCCCAACTCTGCCGGGCGCCACGTCCACCACCGCCGGGACCGGCGTTTCACCACCGCCGAATCGGCGTCCACCCCACCGGGACCGGCAGACCACCACCCGGCGCCACGTCCACCACCGCCGGGATCCGCGTCCACCACCGCCGGAGGCCACGGCCAACACCGCTGGGACCGGCGTCCACCACGGCCGGGCGCCACGTGCACCCCAGTCTGGGTCCGCGTCCACCATTGCCCGGATCCCCGTCCACCACCGCCGGGACCGGCCCGGCCCCGCACCCGGCCGCGCCGGGGACCGGTCGGCCCGGCGCGGCCGTGCGCGTACCGGTCGGCCCGCCCGGCGCCTGGCGCGCACGTCGGCGTCGGGGTTCCGGTCCCCGGCAGGAGCGTCCCCTCCGCGGCAGGGCCCCGTCCGCCCGACGCGCGAGCGCCGTGAGCGCCCGGCCGGCACAGGCCGGACGGCGTGTCAGGGGCCCGTCGGCACGGTGCCGGTCAGCCGCGGCAGGGCCGCCTCCGCGCGTCCCGTCAGCAGGAGCAGGAGCGCCGAGATCGGGCCGCTGACCTCGTCGCCCGCGCCGCGGGTCCAGTCCGCGTCCGTGGCGACCAGCCGTGCGTGCGGCAGGGGCCAGGGGCGGGGCGGGAAGCGCATGGTCCAGACCCGGTCCGCGGCGTCGCAGGCGGCGGACACGGGCATCACGCGCTCGCGGCCCAGCGCCAGCGCGATGTCCTGGCCGTGCACGAGGATGTCGAGGAGGGGCTCTCGGCGGGTGGTGCCGGGGGCGAGCCGCCGGGAGCCGACGGTGGCGCGGAGATCGGCGAGGATCTCGCCGACGGGCCGCTCCCCCGCCCGGACGGCGGTCTCATGGATCATCCGGTCCGTGTTCCCGCGGGCCCGCACGAACTCCCGCAGGGCGGTGCCGTACGTGATGCGCGGAGCCAGCGTCAGATGCGCCGCGACGTCCCGGACCCGCCAGCCGCCGCACTGGGTGGGCCGGTCCCATGCGCCGGGATCCGCCCCTTGGAGCAGCTCGACGAGCCCGGCCCGCTCCCGGTCGACCGCGTGCCAGCGCTCCTCGGTGCCGAGGACCACGCCCATGGGAATCACCACCTACTCAAAGTGGTAAGCTTCTCTGACCAAATTAGTCAGAGACTCTGACCGAAGTCAAGAGGCCGCGACGGCTCGCGAGGGAGTGGCGATCATGGTGACGGAGAGCGAGCTCAACACCGGCCTGCTCCTGTTCATCCCGTACCGGGCCCTGGAGAGCCGGGTCTTCGCCGCGCTCGCCGAAGCGGGCTTCGACGACTTCACGCCCGCCCAGGCCCGCGTCATGCAGCGCATCGGACCGGACGGCACCCGGCTGACCGACCTGGCCGAGCAGGCCCAGGTGACCAAGCAGACGGCCGGCTTCCTGGTCGACCAGCTGGAGCGGGCGGGATACGTGCGGCGCGTGCCCGACCCCACGGACGGGCGGGCCCGGCTGGTGTGCGTGGCCGAACGCGGACTCGCCGCCGTCCCGGTCGCCGCCGCCGTCGTGGCCGAGGTGGAGGCGGAGTGGACGGCCCACCTCGGCAAGCGCCGGATGGCACAGCTGCGGCAGGCGCTGACGCTGCTGCGGGAGATCACCGACCCCTACGCGTGAGACGCGGGAGGCCCGGGGCCCGGGAAGCCCCCCGGCGTCCCGGACCCCGGGCCCCGGCCCGGATTCCCGATGCGGTCAGCTCGCCCGCCCGGCGGATCCGGACGATCCGCCGACGCCCGCGGGCTCCTGCCCGGCGGACTCCGTGCCGCCGTCGCCGGGCTCCCCGGCCCGCGGAGTGCCGGTCTCGGCCGCCGCCGTGCGCCCCTTGCGCGGGAGCAGGAAGGCCACCACGACCGTGCCGACCCCGAGGACCACCGCGCCGACCAGGCTGGTGTGGGCCACCGCGTCCGAGAAGGACGCGCCGACCGCGTCCGCCATGTGCCGGGCCCCCTCGGCCAGTTGCTCGGACTGCGACTTCAACTGCGCGGCCTGCTCGGCGTTCTGCGCGTGTGCCGCCTGCTCGGCGGCCTGCCGGGCCCTGTCGCCGATGCCCTGGGCGACCGCGTAGCCGGCGCCCACCGAGTCCTGCGCCGAGGACAGGGCGCCCGCCGGGAGCCCGCTGCCCGCGGTCGCGTCGGACAGCTGCGAGGAGTACGAACTCGCCAGCACCGAACCGAGGATCGCGATCCCGAGGGAGCCGCCGAGCTCCAGCGAGGTGTCGTTCACCGCGCCGCCCACGCCCAGTTCGGACTCGGGGAACGCCCCCATGATGGCGTCGGTGCAGGGCGACAGCGCGAGCCCGATCGCGAGACCGAGCACGACGAGCGGCAGGACGAGATCGCCGTACGAGGACGAGGCGTCGATCCGCGTGAGCAGCGCGAGCGCCGCCGTGCCGCCGACCATGCCCGCGGTGACCGTGATCCGCATGCCGACGCGCGGGGTGAGGTACCCGGTGAGCGCGGAGCCGACGAAGACGGCCCCGGCCAGCGGCAGCATGCGTACGCCGGTGTCCAGCGCGTCGTGCCCGAGGACGAACTGGAGGTGCTGCGTGAGGAAGTAGAAGGCGCCGAAGACGGCCAGGAAGAACAGCGCGACGGCGAGGTTGGCGCCGGCGAACCCGCGGTCGGCGAAGCGGCGTACGTCGACGACCGGGTGCGGGTGCCGCAGCTCCCACACGACGAACGCGACGAGACCGGCACCGGCGACCACCGCGGCGGTCACGGCCTTCACGCCCCACCCGAAGTGCGGCCCCTCGATGATCATGTAGACCAGCGCGCCGATCCAGATCACGGAGAGCAGGCCGCCGACGTGGTCGATGCGGTCGTGGTGCCCGGCCCGGGACGGCGGCACCAGCACGAGGGCGCCGACCAGCGCCACGGCCGCGACGGGCACGTTGATCAGGAAGGTCGAGGACCAGCCGTGGTGTTCGAGCAGGGCGCCCGCGACCAGCGGTCCGGCCGCGATGGCGAGCCCGGCGGTGGCGGTCCAGAGCGTGATCGCCTTGGCGCGTTCCGCGCGCGGGAAGGTAGCGGCGAGCAGGGAGAGCGTGGCCGGCATGATCAGCGCCGCACCCACGCCCATCACGGCGCGGGCCGCGACGACCCCGGCGGAACTGCCCACCAGCGAGCCCGCGACGGCGCCGGAGCCGAAGACGACGAGCCCCACGACGAGGGCACCGCGGCGGCTGTACTTGTCGCCGATCGCCCCCAGCAGCAGCATCAGCGCGGCGTACGGGACGGTGTAGCCGTCGATGACCCACTGCAGGTCGGCGCTGGACAGGCCCAGGTCGCGGGTCATGTCCGGGGCGGCGACGGTGAGCGCGGTGTTCGCCATCACGATGATCAGCAGGCTCAGGCAGAGCACCAGCAGGGCCCACCAGCGCCGGGCGTAGGGCCGGTCCATCCTCTCGACCGGTTCGTTCATGACGAGACGCATGGGTTCGGGTCGCCCTTCCTCTTGTTCGTTCCGCACGGGGTGAGCGGTCGGCTCGTACCGCGCGGGGTCCGTGACGGGGCCGTCTCGCACGACCACTTGCACAGCGCCGTGCAATTGCACGACACTGTGCAAAGTACGTCACTGCACAACGCTGTGCAAATCGAGGAGGTGGAGGCCTGGTGGACGCAACGACGGCCGCCGGGGAGGGGCGTGCAGAATGTCTGCCATGACCACGGGTAACGCCAGCCGCGCCGACGTGAACCGCCGCCGCATCCTCGATGTCGCGCTCGCCGAGCTGCTGCGCGACCCCGACGCGTCCATGGACCAGATCGCGCGCGCCGCGGGAGTCGTCCGCCGCACGGTGTACGGGCACTTCCCGAACCGCGAGGCCCTGATCGGCACGCTCTTCGAGGGCGCGGTGGAGGCGGTGGAGGCCGCGCACGCGGCGGGCCGCGAGGGCGTCGAGGACCCGGCGGAGTCGCTGGTCCGCTCGACGCTCGCGGTCTGGGAGATCGCCGACCGCTACCGGCTGCTGGTCGCCCTCGCCCAGCGCAGCGTCACGGTCCAGGGCATCCGGGACCGCCTCACACCCGTCCGGGAGGCCTGCGCGGAGCTGCTCCGCCGCGGCCTGGAGGAGGGTGTCTTCGCCTCGCCGCTGCCGCCGCGGGCGCTGGCCTACGTGCACGAGCAGATGCTGTTCGCCCTGATGGAGGCGGTGAACGACGGACTGCTGGCAGCGCAGGAGGCGGGCCGCTCCGCCGCGGTCACCATGCTGACCACGGCGGGCGTGCCCGCCTCCCGCGCCACCGATCTGGTGGCGGAGCTGAGCGACTGAAGCGCCCGGCGACCGCGTCCGTCCCGCACCGAGCGGCGGGCCCACGGGGGTGACGGCCCGGCCGCTCGGCGCTCTCGGGCCTCCGGCGTCCGGGGCCCGGTCCCGCCGGGCCCCCATCAGGGAGGGGCCCGGCGAAGCGCTACGCCTTGAGCAGCTCCTTCTCGCCGCCCTGCTCGGGAAGCCCGGCCGGCGAGGCGTCCTCGTCGTGGTCCAACAGCGTCTCCTCGTCGAAGGGCAGCTGTCCGGCGAGCACCTGGTCGACCCGCTCGCGGTCGATCTCCTTCGTCCAGGTGCCGATCAGGACGGTGGCGACCGCGTTGCCCGCGAAGTTGGTCAGGGCGCGCGCCTCGCTCATGAAGCGGTCGATGCCGACGATCAGGCCGACGCCGTCCACCAGCGCGGGCTTGTGCGACTGCAGGCCGCCGGCCAGCGTGGCCAGCCCGGCGCCGCTGACACCCGCCGCGCCCTTCGAGGCGACCAGCAGGAAGAGCAGCAGCGGGATCTGCTCCCCGACGGACATCGGTTTGCCGAGCGCGTCGGCGATGTAGAGCGACGCCATCGTCATGTAGATCATCGTGCCGTCGAGGTTGAAGGAGTAGCCGGTCGGGACGGTGATGCCGACCACCGGCTTGCTCACGCCGAGGTGCTCCATCTTCGCGATGAGCCGCGGCAGCGCGGACTCGGACGAGGAGGTGGACAGGATCAGCAGGAACTCACGGCCGAGGTACTTGAAGAACGTGAGGATGTTGAGGCCCGCGATGATCCGCAGCAGCGCGCCCAGCACGACGAAGACGAACAGGAAGCAGGTGACGTAGAAGCCCAGCATCAGCACGGCCAGGCTCTTGAGGGCGTCCAGGCCCGCGGAGCCGGTGACCGCGGCGATCGCGCCGAAGGCACCGAGGGGCGCCGCCCACATCACCATGGCGAGGATGCGGAAGACGAGCCGCTGGATGTGCTCGATGCCGCGGAGCACCGGCTGGCCCGCCGAGCCCATCGCCTGCAGCGCGAACCCGGCGAGCAGCGCGACCAGCAGGGTCTGCAGGACCTGGCCCTCCGTGAACGCCGACACCATCGTGGTCGGGATGATCGACAGGACGAACTCGACCGGCGGCAGCGCCTCGGCCGACACCTGGCCTTGTCCGGCCTCCTTGACCGACTCGGTCACCGCGAGCCCCGTGCCCGGCTCCAGGATGTTGCCCACCACCAGGCCGATGGCGAGCGCGACCAGCGACATGACCAGGAAGTACCCCAGCGCGATACCGCCGACGGCGCCGACCTTGGCGGCCTTGCGCACGGAGCCGATGCCCAGGACGATCGTGCAGAAGATGATCGGCGAGATCATCATCTTGATCAGGTTCACGAAACCGGTGCCGATGGGCTTCAGCTCGACCGCGAAGTCGGGGGCGACCAGGCCCACGGTGATGCCGAGGATCACGGCGACGATCACGGCGATGTACAGGTAGTGCGTGCGGTCCCGCTTGGCGGCGGGTGCGGCAGGTGCCGTTCCGGGTGTGCTGGTCACGGCTGCCCTCCTTGACGACGTCGTCGGCATCATCCGGCGTGCGGCTCACGTCCGGGCGGAACCGGGAGCGGGGCTCCCGGGCGGTGCCGGGAATCCCGTCCCGGCCGTACGGGCGGCTCCCCGGCTGCGGTGACTATCTCCCGGCCTGTGAGGGCGGTCACCCTTCCGTTCATTTAGTTCACGCCCGCCGTGCGAGGCAGACTGACTGGCATGCGCCTCCCCCGCGTCCCCACTCCCCGCAGCCTGGCCGGCCAGCTCTTCGCGATGCAGGCCGTGCTGATCGCGGTCCTGGTCGCCGGGTACGCGCTCTTCACGTACATCAGCGACCGCAGCCAGGCCGAGGAGGCCGCCGGCCGCCAGGCCATGGCGGTCGCCCGCTCGGTCGCGGACGCCCCCTCGGTGCGGGCGGCGATCCGCACCCCGGACCCGACGAGAACCCTTCAGCCGTACGCGACCCGGGTGCAGCGGCACACCGACGTGGACTTCGTGACGATCATGGATCCGCGGGGCATCCGCTGGACCCACCCCGACGAGGACCTGATAGGCAAGCACTTCCTCGGGCACACGGCCGGCGCCCTGGAGGGCCGGTCGTTCACGGAGACGTACACGGGCACCCTCGGCCCGTCCGTGCGCGCGGTCGCGCCGATCAGCGACGGGGGCCGCATCGTCGGCCTGGTCAGCGCCGGCATCAAGGTCGAGGCCATCACCGCCCGGGTCCAGGACCAGGTCACGGCCCTGCTCGGCGCGGCGGCCGGGGCGCTGGCCCTCGGCGCCGTCGGCACGTACGTGATCAACGCCCGGCTGCGCCGCCACACCCACGGCATGAACGCGGCCGAGCTCAGCCGGATGCACGACTACCACCAGGCCGCCCTGCACGCCGTGCGCGAGGGGCTGCTGATGCTGGACGGCCAGTACCGGGTGGCGCTGATCAACGACGGGGGCCGCGAGCTGCTGGGCGTCACGGGCGAGGTCGTCGGCCGGTCGGTCGCCGGGCTCGGTCTGCCCGCTCCCCTGACGGGGGCGCTGCTGTCCTCCGCGCCCCGGATGGACGAGGTGCACCTCACGGACGACCGGGTGCTGGTGCTCAACACCTCCCCGGTGTCCGGCGGCGAGCGCCGGGGCACCGTGGTGACCCTGCGCGACGTCACGGAACTGCAGTCCCTGATGGGTGAGTTGGACTCCGAGCGCGGCTTCACCCAGGCCCTGCGCTCCCAGGCGCACGAGGCCGCGAACCGCCTGCACACCGTGGTGTCCCTCATCGAGCTGGGCCGGGCCGAGGAGGCCGTCGACTTCGCGACCGCGGAGTTGGAGTTGGCGCAGGCGCTGACCGACCGGGTGGTGGCCGCGGTCAGCGAGCCGGTGCTGGCCGCGCTGCTGCTGGGCAAGGCGGCCCAGGCGAACGAGCGGGGCGTCGAGCTGGTCGTGTCGGAGGAGAGCGGCCTCGACGACGGTCTGCTGCCGCCCTCGCTGCCGGCCCGCGACCTCGTGACGATCCTGGGCAACCTCATCGACAACGCGGTGGACGCGGCACAGGGATCGGTGGGCGCGCGGGTGACGGTGACGGCCCGCACGGACGAGGAAGGACTGGTCCTGCGGGTGAGCGACACCGGGGCCGGAGTGGCTCCGGCACACGCGGAGGCCGTCTTCCAGCGGGGCTGGTCGACGAAACCGGCGGGTCCCGGCGGGCGGGGGCTGGGGCTGGCCCTCGTGCGCCAGGCCGTGAGCCGTCACGAGGGCACGCTCACGGTGACGGAGGCGGCCGGGGGCGGGGCGGAGTTCGAGGTGCGGATGCCGTTGCCTACGGTGGGCTCCGCCCCGGGCGCACTGGACCCGGCCGGGGCGGGGCCCACCGGGCCGGTTCCACTCGGGGACCGGGTGCCCGGGCCCGCCCGGCCCGTCCGGTCCGCCCTGCCCGGAGGCGACGCATGACCGAGCCCATCCGCGTACTCGTCGTCGAGGACGACCCGGTCGCCGCCGACGCGCACGTCATGTACGTCGGCCGGGTGCCCGGCTTCACGGCGGTCGGCAAGGCCCGCACGGGCGCGGAGGCGCGACGCGCACTGGACCGCACGCCGGTGGACCTGCTGCTGCTCGACCTGCACCTGCCGGACGGGCACGGCCTGCAGCTCGCCCGCTCCCTGCGGGCCGCCGGCTATCACGCGGACGTGATCGCGGTGACGTCGGCGCGCGACCTGGCCGTGGTACGGGAGGGGGTCTCCCTCGGGGTCGTCCAGTACGTGCTGAAGCCCTTCACCTTCGCGACCCTGCGGGACCGGCTCGTGCGGTACGCCGAGTTCCACGCGGCGGCGGGCGAGGCGAGCGGGCAGGAGGAGGTGGACCGGGCACTGGCGACCCTGCGGGCGCCGGGGCCCGCGGCCCTGCCGAAGGGACTCAGCGCACCGACCCTGGAGCTTGTGACGCGGACGCTGCGGGATT
Organism: Streptomyces sp. NPDC026417; assembly: GCF_055567695.1. Classification (NCBI taxonomy): domain Bacteria; kingdom Bacillati; phylum Actinomycetota; class Actinomycetes; order Kitasatosporales; family Streptomycetaceae; genus Streptomyces; species Streptomyces sp. NPDC026417. The sequence goes on along the minus strand of NZ_JBVHPY010000005.1, from coordinate 261,550 downwards.
CCGGTGAGGGCCTGACCGCGGCAGGCGTCGGGGAGGCCGTGGGCATCTCCCGGATCACGGCGCGCCGGTACCTGGAGCACCTGGTGGACGCGGGCTGGGCCGGGCGCAGCCCGCTGTACGGGCAGGTCGGCCGGCCCGAGCTGGTGTACCGCTGGGTGGAGGCGGCCAAGTAGTGGGTCGGGCTGCTGTGAAAACGCTTACGTGAGCGTTTACGTAAGCGCTCGCGTAAACGCTTGCGTATGCGTTTACGTCCATCGGTTCCCCGCATGCCGACCGCGGTTACGGCGGGTCGGGCGTGTCCGTGGCCGCGCCGGCGCCGGAGGCGTGGTGCTGCCGACGCCCCCAACCATCCACCCCTGCAAGGTCATTGACCTGACTAGACCACTCCTCTTACGTTCACGGAGCAGACAGACTCGGCCGACGAAGGCCCGTAGGAGGTCGTGCCCGTGCGCCCCACCGCCGCCCGCCCCCGCACCACTGCCCCGCTGCTCCTCGCCGCCCTGCTCACCCTGTCCGCCGCCGGGACCCTGACCGCCTGCGGCGGCGGTTCGGGCAGCGATCCGGACACCGTGAAGGTCTCCTTCAAGCAGTCCACGGACAACTCGGTCAAGGTGATGGACACCTATCTGGCCGACATCAAGAAGCAGTTCGAGAAGGCGAACCCCGGCAAGAAGGTCGAGCTCGTCCCGATCAAGGCCCCGGACTCCGAGTACTACACCAAGCTCCAGCAGATGCTGCGGTCGCCCAAGACGGCGCCGGACCTGGTCTACGAGGACACCTTCCTCATCAACTCCGACATCACCAGCGGGTACTTGAAGCCGCTCGACGCCTACCTCGACAAGTGGGACGACTGGGACCGGTTCGTCGACACGGCCAGGACCGCGGCGAAGGCGCAGGACGGGAAGACGTACGGCGTACCGGACGGCACGGACACCCGCGGGCTCTGGTTCGACAAGGGCGTCTTCGCGAAGGCGGGGCTGCCCGCCGACTGGCGGCCGAAGACGTGGGACGAGGTCCTGGACGCCGCTCGCACGATCAAGAAGAAGGTCCCGGGTGTCACCCCGCTCAACGTCTACACCGGCAAGCCCGCGGGCGAGGCGGCCACCATGCAGGGCTTCGAGATGCTGCTGTACGGCACGAACGACGGGAAGACCGATCCCCTGTACGACCGGGCGTCCAAGAAGTGGATCGCCGGGAGCCAGGGGTTCAAGGACGCCCTCGCCTTCGTGGAGACGGTCTACCGGGAGAAGCTCGGGCCGGACGTCTCCGACGCCCTCGACCCCAACTTCAGCACCGCGGTGCGCGGCGAACTCCTGCCCGAGGGCAAGCTCGGCATCAACCTGGACGGCAGCTGGCTGCCGCAGGACTGGGGCAAGGGTGCGGGCCACGAGTGGCCCGAGTGGTCGCGGAAGCTCGGCCTCGCCCCGATGCCCACCCAGCACGGTCAGGCCCCCGGCAAGGTGAGCATGTCGGGTGGCTGGACCTGGTCGATCCCGGCCAAGTCGGCCAACCCCGACCTCGCCTTCAGGTTCGTCCGCACGATGCAGACCAAGGCCAACGCGCAGAAGTGGTACATCGCCAACTCCGGTATCGCGGTGCGTGAGGACGTCGCCTCCGATCCCGGCTACGTGAAGGCGCAGCCCGGCCTCGAGTTCTTCACGGACCTCGTCGCGAGCACGCACTACCGGCCCGCCTACCCGGCGTACCCGAAGGTCTCCACCGCGATCCAGGAGGCCATGGAGGGGGTGACGACGGGCGACCGTTCGGTCGACGAGGCTGCCCGCGACTACGACGAGGAACTGAAGTCCGCCACCGACGGCCAAGTGACCACCAAGTGAGCATCGGTACCCGGGCGGAGCGGCAGCCGGGCCCCAAGGACGCCCCGGCAGCGGCCCGTTCGGACGGCCCGCGGCCCCCCTCCCGGCGCCGGGACGGCCTGCGCCGCTCGCTGGTCCGGGTGCTGCCCGTCTCCCCCGCCGTCGTCCTGCTGCTGCTCTTCCTCGCGGGGCCGATCGGCTACTGCGCCTACATCGCCTTCACCGACCTCCAGCTCACCGGCCAGGCCCACTCGTCCTTCGTCGGCGTCGACAACTTCCGCACCGCCTTCCAGGACGAGGCGTTCCTGAACGCGGTCTGGCTCACGCTCGTCTTCACCGTGCTCTCGTCCCTCGTCGGCCAGAACACCCTGGGCCTGGCGCTCGCCTCGCTGATGCAGCGCGCCTCGAAGCCGGTGCGGACCCTGGTCGGCGGCGTCGTCATCACCGCGTGGGTGCTGCCCGAGGTGGTGGCGGGGTTCCTGCTCTACGCCTTCTTCCGCCGCGAGGGCACGCTCAACGCGATCCTGGACGGGCTCGGCCTGCCCGGCCAGAACTGGCTGTTCACCCTGCCGATCCTGGCGGTGTCCTTCGCGAACGTGTGGCGGGGCACGGCGTTCTCGATGCTCGTGTACTCGGCGGCCCTGAACGAGATCCCCCGGGAGATCACGGAGGCCGCGGAGGTGGACGGCGCGAGCGGCCGGCGCCGCATGTGGCACATCACGCTGCCGATGATCCGCCGCTCCATCGGCACGAACCTGATGCTCAACACCCTGCAGACGCTGTCGGTGTTCGGGCTGATCTGGGTAATGACGCGGGGCGGTCCCGGCGACCGGAGCCAGACCCTCCCGCTCTTCATGTACGAACAGGCCTTCCAGAAGAGCATGATCGGCTACGGGACGGCGGTGGCCCTGCTGCTCCTGGTGGTCGGCTCCCTCTTCTCCCTGGTGTACATGCGCCTGCTGCGCACGGAGGTGTGAGATGGCCCTGCCGACGACCGGGGGCGTCCGGGGCAGCCTCAGGTCCCGCCGGACGGCCCGGCGACTGGCGGCGGACGCGGGCCTGCTCGCGGTCGCGGGCGCCTTCGCGCTGCCGCTGGCCTGGGTGGTGCTGTCCTCGCTGGACGCGCACGCGGATCTGCGGGTGAAGGCGCCGGACTCCGTCACGCTCGCCAACTTCGACGCGGTGCTGACGCCGGACATCCTCTTCACTCCGCTGCTCAACAGCCTGATCCTGTGCGGCGGCGGCACGCTGCTGACCGTGGTCTGCGCGGCGCTGGCCGCCTATCCGCTGTCGCGGTTCCGCTCCCGCCTCAACCGCCCGTTCCTGCTCACGATCCTGTTCGCCACGAGTCTGCCGATCACGGCGATCATGGTCCCGGTGTACGCACTGTTCGTCCAGGTGAACCTGATCGACACGATGCACGGCACGGTCCTGTTCTTCGCCGCCTCCCAACTCCCCTTCGCCATCTGGCTGATGAAGAACTTCATGGACGGTGTGCCGAAGGAGCTGGAGGAGGCCGCCTGGACGGACGGGGCGTCCTCGTTCCAGTCGCTGCTGCGTATCGTGCTCCCCCTGATGGGGCCGGGCGTCGCCGTGGTGACGGTCTTCTCGTTCGTGATGATGTGGGGGAACTTCTTCGTCCCCTTCATGCTGCTGCTCACCCCGGACCAGATGCCGGCGTCCGTGAGCATCAACGAGTTCTTCGGCAACCGCGGGATGGTGGTGTACGGGCAGCTGGCGGCGTTCTCGGTGGTCTATTCGACGCCCGTACTGCTGCTGTACGTCCTGGTCGCCCGACGGCTGGGCGGCGGGTTCGCGCTGGGCGGAGCCGTGAAGGGGTGAGGCGGTATTGCGCCGGTCGGTCCGCCTCCCCGGTAGGGCCGGGGGCGCGCGTGCGGCGGGCCGCGCGCGCGTTCCGGGCGGGCGCGCGGGCCGGCCGGACGGGCGCCCGGGACCGGCCGGGCGCCACCAAAGACCGGCCGGTCAGGAGCCGGAGCCGGTCGCGCATATGCCCCCTCACCTTGCCGTTCCGTCCTCCGCGGACTCCCCGCGGCGCCCTCCGCGATCCGGCGTCCCGCCGCCCGCAGACCCGTCCCGCACCGATGGACGATCTTCGGCCGGGTCGAACCGACGGCCGAAACCGTATGTTCCTACAATCCGTGATTGTGGCCGAACAGACCGTAGTCATCGCAGCCACACCCCCATAGCTTGTGCGCGTGCACCAGCTGCCGGCCCCCCAGCCCACCCCGCCCTTCAACGCCCTCGCCGCCCGCCGACTGCGCGCCGGACTCGGCATGGGACCCGAACACGTCGCGTACGGGATGCGCGTCTCGTACGGGCTGCCCTATGTCACGCCCGATCTCGTCGTCGCCTGGGAGCGGGGCATCACCGCACCGAGCAACCCCGAACTCACCGCGCTCGCCGCCGTGCTGTGGTGCTCTCCGGGTGAACTCATCGGCGCGCCGCGGACCTTGCGGGAGCACCGCGTCGCGCGCGGCCTCGCCCCCGAGGACGTCGCACGCACCGTCGGCCTGGAACTCCTCGTGTACCAGCGGATGGAGGAGACCGACGAATGGCGCGGCAACGAACGGCAGTCCGCCGCGCTCGCCGAGCTGCTCGATCTCTCGCTGCCCGACTTCATCACGGTGACCGGACGCGACGGGAAGCTCGGGGAGCTGCTGCGCAGTGCGGTGACGACACGCTGGCAGGCGTACGTGCGCCCGGTGGGCAAGATGGTGCCGCTGGACCGGCGACTCCTGGAGGACGCGTTGCAGGAGCTGCACACGGACTACCAGGGCCAGATGGTGGCCACCCTGAGCTGGGCGAACGGCTCGGCGGCCGGCGACTCCAGCGACGCCGGCCGCGACTTCATGGACCGGATCGTCGACCACTTCTGGTCGACGGTCCAGCGGAGCACGTACTGAGGGGTGCCCCCGCGTGAGGCGGGAGCGCCGGCGGAGGTCTAGAAGACCGACTCCGCCTCGTCCATCCGGTCCTTGGGGACCGTCTTCAGCTCGGTGACCGCCTCGGCGAGCGGCACCATCTCGACCTCGGTGCCGCGCAGCGCGGTCATCCGGCCGAACTCGCCCCGGTGCGCGGCCTCGACCGCGTGCCAGCCGAAGCGGGTGGCGAGCACCCGGTCGTAGGCGGTCGGGGTGCCGCCGCGCTGGATGTGCCCCAGGATGACCGGCTTGGCCTCCTTGCCGAGACGCCGTTCGAGCTCGTACGCGAGGGCCGCGCCGATGCCCTGGAAGCGCTCGTGGCCGAACTGGTCGATCGCGCCGTGGCCGTAGTCCATGGTGCCCTCGGCGGGGTGGGCGCCCTCGGCGACGCAGATGACGGCGAACTTCTTGCCGCGCGCGAAGCGCTCCTCCACCATCGCGACGAGGTCGGAGGGGTCGAAGGCCCGCTCGGGCAGGCAGATGCCGTGGGCGCCGGCGGCCATACCGGACTCGAGGGCGATCCAGCCCGCGTGCCGGCCCATGACCTCGACGACCATGACGCGCTGGTGCGACTCGGCGGTGGTCTTGAGGCGGTCCATCGCCTCGGTGGCGACACCGACCGCCGTGTCGAAGCCGAAGGTGCGGTCCGTCGAGGAGATGTCGTTGTCGATCGTCTTCGGGACACCGACCACGGGCAGGCCCGCGTCCGACAGCATCCGGGCGGCGGTCAGAGTGCCCTCGCCGCCGATCGGGATGAGCACGTCGATGCCGAACTCGCGGGCCATGTCCTGTGCGTTCTCGCAGGCCTCGCGGAGCCGGTCGCGCTGGAGCCGGGAGGAGCCGAGGATGGTGCCGCCCCGGGCCAGGATGCCGCTGACGGCGTTGAGGTCGAGGGTGCGGTAGCGGCCGTCGAGCAGGCCGGCGTAGCCGTCCTCGAAGCCGATGACCTCGTCGCCGAAATTGGTGACCGCTCGGTGCACGACCGACCGGATCACTGCGTTCAGCCCCGGGCAGTCGCCGCCTGCGGTGAGAACTCCGATGCGCATCGTGCTGTGTCTCCTGCTCGCTGTTGGTACGTGTGAGCCATTCCGATTGTTTCACGGCCCACAGGGGGCTGCTGCTCCCGTCCGCCGCGCACGCACCGGCCCGCGCCCCGCCGCCCCGGAGCCCGTGGAACCCTTGTCCCGCCTCACCAGGAGGTTCAGCCTGGCGGGCGCCTTAGCCAGCCCCAGAGGTATTGTCAAGAGGGTTCTGCTCACCATAGCGGGTATTTTTCCCGAGCCACGAGAAGCACCAAGCCGGCCCAGTGATGAAACGGAGAGCACGCGTGACGCGCAGCGTGTACGTGACCGGGATCGACCGCGGCGACGGCCGCCAGGTCGTCGAGCTGGGAGTCATGGAGCTCCTGACCCGCCAGGTCGACCGGGTGGGGGTGTTCCGCCCGCTCGTCCACGACGGACCGGACCGGCTCTTCGAGCTGCTGCGCGCCCGCTACCGGCTCACCCAGGACCCGGCCACGGTCTACGGCATGGACTACTACGAGGCGTCCGCGCTCCAGGCCGAGCGGGGCACCGACGAGCTGGTGTCGACCCTGGTGGACCGCTTCCACGCGGTCGCGCGCGACTACGACGTCGTCCTCGTCCTCGGCACCGACTTCGCGGACACCCAGCTCCCCGACGAGCTGGCGATGAACGCCCGGCTGGCCAACGAGTTCGGCGCCTCCGTGATCCCGGTCGTGGGCGGCCGGGGGCAGACGGCCGAGTCGGTGCTCGCCGAGACGCGCAACGCCTACCGGGCGTACGACGGGCTCGGCTGCGACGTCCTCGCGATGGTGACGAACCGGGTCGCGCCCGCCGACCGCGCGGAGATCCACGAACGCCTCGCCGACCGCCTGCCCGTGCCCTGTTACGTGCTTCCGGACGAGCCCGCGCTGTCCGCCCCCACCGTCGCGCAGATCACCCACACCCTCGGCGGCAAGGTGCTCCTCGGCGACGACTCGGGGCTGGCCCGCGATGCCCTCGACTTCGTGTTCGGCGGCGCGATGCTGCCCAACTTCCTGAACGCGCTGACGCCCGGGTGCCTCGTGGTGACACCGGGCGACCGGGCCGATCTGGTGGTCGGCTCGCTCGCCGCGCACAGCGCCGGCACGCCCCCGATCGCGGGTGTGCTGCTCACTCTGAACGAGCGGCCGAGCGACGAGATCCTCACGCTGGCGGCGCGCCTCGCCCCCGGCACCCCGGTGGTCTCCGTACCCGGCAACAGCTTCCCGACCGCCACCGAACTCTTCGGCCTGGAGGGCAAGCTGAACGCCGCGACCCCGCGCAAGGCGGAGACGGCGCTCGGGCTCTTCGAGCGTCACGTCGACACCAGTGAGCTGCTGAAGCGGGTCTCGGCACCGAGCAGTGACCGTCTCACGCCCATGATGTTCGAGCACAAGCTCCTGGAGCAGGCCCGCTCCGACCGGCGTCGCGTCGTGCTGCCCGAAGGCACCGAGGCGCGCGTCCTGCACGCCGCCGAGGTGCTGCTGCGCCGCGGCGTGTGCGATCTGACGCTGCTCGGCCCGGTCGACCAGATCCGCAAGAAGGCCGCCGACCTCGGCATCGACCTCGGCGGCGTGCAGGTCATCGACCCGCAGACCTCCGAACTGCGGGACCGCTTCGCCGAGAAGTACGCCGAACTGCGCGCCCACAAGGGCGTGTCCGTGGAGCTGGCGCACGACGTCGTGGCGGACGTGAACTACTTCGGCACGCTGATGGTCGAGGAGGGGCTGGCCGACGGCATGGTGTCGGGGTCCGTGCACTCCACGGCGGCCACCATCCGCCCGGCCTTCGAGATCATCAAGACCAAGCCGGACGCGAAGATCGTCTCCTCCGTCTTCTTCATGTGCCTCGCCGACAAGGTCCTGGTCTACGGCGACTGCGCGGTGAACCCGGACCCGAACGCGCAGCAGCTCGCCGACATCGCCGTCCAGTCCGCCGCGACCGCCCGGCAGTTCGGCGTCGAGCCGCGGATCGCGATGCTGTCGTACTCGACCGGCACGTCCGGCTCGGGCGCGGACGTCGACAAGGTGCGCGAGGCCACCGAGCTGGTCCGGACGCGCCGCCCGGACCTGAGCGTGGAGGGCCCGATCCAGTACGACGCCGCCGTCGAGCCGTCCGTCGCGGCCACCAAGCTCCCGGAGTCGGACGTCGCCGGGCAGGCGTCCGTGCTGATCTTCCCGGACCTCAACACCGGCAACAACACCTACAAGGCCGTGCAGCGTTCGGCCGGCGCGATCGCGGTCGGCCCGGTCCTGCAGGGGCTGCGCAAGCCGGTCAACGACCTGTCCCGCGGCGCTCTCGTCCAGGACATCGTGAACACCGTCGCCATCACGGCGATCCAGTCCCAGACCCCGAGCGAGAAGGCCACCGCCCAGTGAGCTCCCACCCGTCGCCCGCCACCGCCGCGCCCGCCACCGCCGCGCCCGACGAGCCGCGCCCGGCCCGCTCCTCCTCGCGCGTCCTCGTGCTCAACTCCGGCTCCTCGTCGGTCAAGTACCAGCTCCTCGACATGGCGGACCGCAGCCGTCTGGCCATGGGGCTGGTCGAGCGCATCGGCGAGCGGACGAGCCGGCTGAAGCACACCCCGCTCACCGCGGACGGAGGCGGGCCCCGGGAGACGAACGGGCCCTTCGCCGACCACGAGGCCGCGCTGAAGGCCGTGGCGGAGGAGCTGGCCAGGGACGGCCTCGGCCTGGACTCCCCCGAACTGGCGGCGATCGGCCACCGGGTGGTGCACGGCGGGAAGCTGTTCACCCGGCCCACCCTCGTCGACGACGCCGTGCTCGCGGAGATCCAGCGGCTGATCCCGGTCGCCCCGCTGCACAACCCGGCCAACCTGACCGGCATCCTGACGGCTCGGGCGCTGCGCCCGGACCTGCCTCAGGTCGCCGTGTTCGACACCGCCTTCCACGCGACGATGCCGGAGGCGGCGGCGCGCTACGCGATCGACGTGAAGACCGCCGACGAGCACCGCATCCGCCGGTACGGCTTCCACGGCACCTCGCACGCCTTCGTGTCGCGTGCGACCGCGAAGCTCCTCGGCAAGGATCCGTCCGAGGTGAACGTCATCGTGCTCCACCTGGGCAACGGGGCGTCGGCCTCCGCGGTGCGGGAGGGCCGGTGCGTGGACACCTCCATGGGGCTGACGCCCTTGGAGGGGCTCGTCATGGGTACGCGGTCCGGTGACATGGATCCGGCCGTCATCTTCCATCTGATGCGTGTCGGCGGGATGTCCGCGGACGAGATCGACAGTCTTCTCAACAAGAAGAGCGGTCTGGTCGGTCTGTGCGGGGACAACGACATGCGGGAGATCCGGCGGCGGGTCGACGAGGGCGACGAGCGGGCGCGGCTCGCCTTCGACATCTACATCCACCGCCTGAAGAAGTACATCGGCGCCTACTACGCCGTGCTCGGCCGGGTGGACGCGGTGGCGTTCACCGCCGGCGTCGGCGAGAACGCGGCTCCGGTGCGCGAGGCCGCGGTCGCGGGCCTGGAGGGGTTCGGCCTGGAGGTCGACGGCGCGCTGAACGCCGTACGGTCCGACGAACCGCGGATCATCTCCCCGGAGCACGCACGGGTCGCGGTGGCCGTGGTGCCGACCGACGAGGAACTGGAGATCGCCACGCAGACGTACGCACTCGTGGACGGGTCCTCCGACCGGTCCGACGGCCTCACCTGAGCGGCATCCCGCCCCTTTGTATCTTCCGCCAGACGGAATATTCCGCAGCGAAACAAACCGATAGGATCGCCCTATGCGCCGTTCGAAAATCGTCTGTACTCTCGGCCCCGCGGTCGACTCCCATGAGCAGCTCGTCGCGCTGATCCAGGCCGGCATGAACGTTGCTCGCTTCAACTTCAGCCACGGCTCGCACGCCGAGCACCAGGGCCGCTACGAGCGTGTCCGGGCCGCCGCCGCCGAGACCGGCCGGGCCATCGGCGTCCTCGCCGACCTCCAGGGCCCGAAGATCCGTCTGGAGACCTTCGCCGAGGGGCCCGTCGAGCTGGTGCGCGGTGACGAGTTCACCATCACCACCGAGGACGTCCCGGGCGACAAGACGATCTGCGGCACGACCTACAAGGGTCTGCCCGGCGACGTCTCCAAGGGCGACCAGGTCCTGATCAACGACGGCAACGTCGAGCTGCGGGTGGTCGAGGTCGACGGCGCCCGGGTCAAGACGGTGGTCATCGAGGGCGGTGTCATCTCCGACCACAAGGGCATCAACCTGCCCGGCGCGGCCGTGAACGTGCCCGCGCTGTCCGAGAAGGACATCGACGACCTGCGCTTCGCCCTGAAGATGGGCTGCGACCTGGTCGCGCTCTCCTTCGTGCGCGACGCCCACGACGTGAACGACGTCCACAAGATCATGGACGAGGAGGGCCGCCGGGTCCCCGTCATCGCCAAGGTGGAGAAGCCCCAGGCGGTGGAGAACATGGAGGCCGTCGTGGCGGCCTTCGACGGTGTCATGGTGGCCCGTGGCGACCTGGCCGTCGAGTACCCGCTGGAAAAGGTCCCGATGGTGCAGAAGCGCCTGGTGGAGATGTGCCGGCGCAACGCCAAGCCGGTGATCGTCGCGACCCAGATGATGGAGTCGATGATCACCAACTCCCGTCCGACGCGCGCCGAGGCCTCCGACGTCGCCAACGCGATCCTGGACGGCGCGGACGCGGTCATGCTGTCGGCGGAGTCGAGTGTGGGCGCGTACCCCATCGAGACCGTGAAGACGATGTCGAAGATCGTCACCGCGGCCGAGCAGGAACTGCTCTCCAAGGGCCTGCAGCCCCTCGTCCCCGGCAAGAAGCCGCGGACGCAGGGCGGTTCGGTGGCGCGCGCCGCCGCCGAGATCGCCGACTTCCTCGGCGGCAAGGGCCTGGTGGCCTTCACCGAGTCCGGTGACACGGCCCGCCGGCTGTCCCGCTATCGCGCCGCGCAGCCGATCCTGGCGTTCACCACGGACGAGGGCACCCGCAACCAGCTCGCGCTGAGCTGGGGCGTCGAGTCCTACATCGTGCCCTTCGTGAACAGCACCGACGAGATGGTCGAGCTCGTCGACTCCGAGCTGCAGAAGCTCAACCGCTTCGACCAGGGCGACGTCGTCGTGATGACCGCGGGTTCGCCCCCCGGCGTCCCCGGCACCACCAACATGGTCCGGGTGCACCACCTGGGCGGCACCGGCCGCGACTGACCCGGGCTTCGCACAGCGGGGGGGGGGGGGGGGGGGGGGGGGGGGCGGTGGGGGGGGGGGGGGGGGGGGGGGAGGGGGTGTGGGGGGCCAGCGAAGGAGGGGGGGGGGAGGGTGGG
>NZ_JBVHPY010000005.1:234173-250442 GCF_055567695.1 Streptomyces sp. NPDC026417 | reverse complement strand
GTCTACATATATCTACCCCACTACATACCCCCCCCCCCCCCCCCTCCCTCCCCCCCCCCCCCCCCCCCCCGGTCCTGTGCGGCTCCCGAACGGGTCCTGTGGCCGGCCTCGGCCGGCGCGGTGCGGCGGGGTCAGCCGGTGGTGTACTGGTGCAGCCCCGGCACGGTCAGGTCTCCGCCGAACTGACCGGCCTGCACGACCTTCACCTTGGTGAAGTAGATCAGCGGGATGTTCAGCGGCGGCGGGTTGTCCGGGTCGAAGGTGACCGGGATCAGACCGAGCAGGTTCCCGGAGATGCTCTCCGTGTACATGACGGTCTTGCCGTTGCGGATGGTGGACGTCGAGCCCTTGGCCGCCTGCACGTGGTACGTCTTGCCGGCCTGCTTGTCGTCGACCGTCTGGTGCAGGTCGCCGATGTCGGTGCCGTCGGAGATGACGTACTTGAGGACCTTCTTGACGGTGCCGTTGGCGGTGCGCACCTTCACGATGCCCTGGTAGTCGGCGCCCTTGAGGAGCAGGGAGCTGGCGTTCAGGTACCACGGGTCGTCGGGCAGGGAGGCGATCTTCTCGACGCCGCCCTCCTCGTCGGTGGCGGTGGGGCAGCCCTCCGCGTCCGCGCTCTCGCTCGCGGACGGGCTCGGGGACGCGGTGGCGTCACCGGCCGCCTCCTTGGCCTTCTCCGCCGTCTCCTCGACCGTCTTGGACGCCGTGTCGGTGGTGTCCTTCACGGTGTCCTCGACCGTCCCGGTGACCTTGTCGGCCGTGTCCTTGACGGGGTCGGACGTCTCCTTGCCCGGGCTCGCCGTGGCGGAGGCGGACGGCGTGGGGGTGGCGCTCGCCTCCTCCTCGTCGTCGGGCGTGAGGACGTCCTTGATGGCATCGCCGATGCCCAGCGGGTCCAGCGGGTTCTTGGTCTCGGACGGCGAGGGTGTCGCCGTGGCCGTGTCGTCGCCGCCGCTGCTCTGGGACGTCTTGCTCGGGGACGGCGCCGGGGTGGACTCGCCCTTGTCGTCGGAACCTGAATCCGACGAAGAGGACTTGTCCGGGGACGTCGTGGCCGAAGGAGCCGGCTCCGTCGCCTCGGCGCTCTCCGAGGCGGAGGCGGAGGGCGACGGCGAGGCCGACGTCTCCTCGGAACCGTCCAGTGCCTCGACGCACTTCTGGTACTCGTCCGCCGTCAGGCTCTTCGACGACGGGTGGTCCTCGGCCTGCGCGAGCGTCGGCGTGAGTCCCATCCCCATCAGGACGGCCGTCGGCATGGCCGCCAGGGCTATCGCCTTGCCGGCCGGCATGTGGAACCTGGTGAACAACGGCTTCCTGGGCGCCGCGTGACGCGGCCCGGTTCTCACACGGGACTCGTCCACATACGTCCCGTGGGTCACCTCGTCAGCCGGCACTGTGCCTCCCGTTCGCCCCGTTGGTCGGGCTCGTTCCTGACAGATCGTTCGGCTCGTACGGCTCGTTCGGCTCGACGGGCTTGCTCAGCCCGTGCACGGGCTCCGCGGCGGCGGCGTCGGGGACCTCGCTCTTGCGGGCCACTCCGGCCGGCTCCGGGTTCTGCGCCCCGGGTGCCCAGGAGACCGCCATGGCCCCGCCGATGAGGGCGAGCAGGAAACCGATCAGGAAGCCGCCCAGGTTGGACACCGGGATGGACACCAGGGCCAGGAGGATCGCCGCGACACCCGCGAAGGTGCGCACGTGCTTCTGGAACCAGAGGCTGAGCCCCAGGACCACGAGCAGCACGCCGATGATCAGGGACCCCGCGCCCGCGGTGGTGGCCATCGCCAGTGTCAGATGGCCGATCTGCAGATTCGCGTACGGGAAGTAGGCGATGGGCAGTCCGCTGAGCAGGACGAACAGGCCGGCCCAGAACGGCCGGTCACCCCGCCAGGCGCGGAACCTCAGCCTCTGGTGGGTGAACTGGCCGGGCGCGGCAGGAGTCTCGGCGCTCATGGAAAACAGCTCCCTGGAACGGCTTTGCTGTGAGAAGTACGCGTACTGCGGAAGGGACGGAGCGGGGCGGACGAGGTAGCCGGCGGCTTCCCCGTCCGCCCCACGGAGTGCCTAGTAGCACTCCTTGACGCCCTTGGACAGCGACATCTTCAGGCCGCTGAGCTTGAACGTTCCGGCAGTGGTCGCCCACGCCGTCTGCTTCACGTCGGTCAGCGTGGCCGAGTCGGCCTGCTGCGCGAAACCGTAGGGGTTCGCCTGGTCGCCCTTGGCGATGCCCGGACCCTTGCTGGCGTCCTTGGCGGCAACACCGATGTCGATGTTGCGGAACGTCGCGTCGGCCTGCAGGTCCTCGACGTCGATGTACAGGTTCTCGGCCTTGACCGGGGTGTCGCCACCGCCGGCCTTCAGCATGAGACTCACGGAACCGAAGATGGGCACGTCCGGGGTGACAACGGACTGGCACATACCCTGGATCGAGGCGGACTTGAACGCCGAGACGGCGACGGGGTGAGCCGTCTTCTTGCCGTCGAGCGTGTAGCCCGCGTCAATGGCTCCGTACTGCGAGAAGCCCGTACCGTCGAGCCGGTCCGCCGTCACCTTGAACGACTGACCGGAGACGCTGAACGACGCGGCGAGAGCGCCCTGCGCGAGGGCGACACCTATCGCTGCCGTGGCGGCCACGCTGGGCACCATCACGACCGCGAACCGCTTCCATCTGGTCCCGCCACGCACCTGGGACTCCATATTTCCTCCTTCTCGGACGTACATCTCCTGGCCCTGACTGCCCCATGACGGCGGCTCAGCCGGGCAGGGATGGGAGAAGTGCTACGTCCTCGGGAAGGAGAGCGCCCGATCTCGACGGCGCGAACTGCGCCCGATTCACCGGCGATCACCCCCGAGCGACAACCACTGGTCGCGCCTGACACACATCACGCACAACCTGCTGGACAGGCTCCGCCGATGAGCGGAGACCCCCCTGTCCAAGAACCGGCGCCACTGCCGCCGGCCCTACTCGGTGGGGACCCAGAAAAACCGGTGGCCCGATTGGCTGTCGGGGTACGGAAATGGACCGAGCGTCGCCGATCGTGGTGCATTCTCGCCGCCGACACAAGGGGGTTCGTTACTCGCTAGTAACGGCCGGATAACCGAACAACGACCCGTCGGTATCGGTCGGCGACTCAGGGTGGTGTCGAGCGAGGGGGCGAAGTACTTGATTTCCGGACGGAATCCGACAGATCAACGCCTCTGACTTACTCCAAGTAACAGCGGCCGCGATTACCAAGTTTTGGTAAAACGCGGCCGCAAAGTCACTCCGGAGGCGAACCTTTCACTCGGGCACCACATGTCCGAGCGTTTAGGGACAGGTCAGAACAGGGCCCTCGCCAGCGACCGGCGCGCCGCCGTCACGCGGGGATCGTCGGCGCCGACGACCTCGAAGAGTTCGAGCAGTCGCAGCCGCGCCGCGTCCCGGTCGTCGCCCGCCACGCGCCGTACGGCGTCGATCAGCCGCCCGAAGGCGTCCTCGACATGACCGCCCACCAGATCCAGGTCCGCGGCGGCGATCTGGGCCCGCACGTCGCCCGGCTTCTCGGCGGCATCCCTGCGCACCTGCTGCGGATCCGCGTCCTGCACCCGCTGGAGCAGCTCCGCCTGTGCGAGCCCCAACTTGGCCTCGCTGTTCGCCGGGTCGTCGCTCAGCACGTTCTTGTACGCCTGGACGGCGCCCGCCAGGTCCCCGGCGTCCAGGGCCCGTACGGCGGCCTCCAGCAGCGCGTCGTAGGGCCCGGCCGGGATCTCCGGCGCCGCCGGGGCGTCCTCCGGCGCGGCCTCCGCGTCGACGGTCAGGCCGGTGAGCCCGAAGCGCTGCTCCGCGACCTGGACGAGCTGGTCCAGCGTGCCGCGGATCTGCGTCTCGCCCGCGGCCCCCTGGAAGAGCGGCAACGCCTGGCCGGCGACCACCGCGAAGACGGCCGGGATCCCCTGGATCCCGAACTGCTGCATCAACATCTGGTTGGCGTCGACGTCGATCTTGGCGAGGACGAAGCGTCCGTTGTACTCGACCGCCAGGCGCTCCAGGACCGGGCTGAGCTGCTTGCACGGCTCGCACCACTCGGCCCAGAAGTCGATGACGACCGGTACCTCGGTGGAGCGCTGCAGGACGTCGCGCTCGAAACCCGCCTCGTCTACGTCGATGACGAGGCCGGCGGGGGACACGGCCCCGCCTCCGCCGCCCTGCCTGGCCGCTTCGGCGCGCGCCTGCTCCGCCTTCGCCTTGGCCTCCTGGGCCGCCTTCACCGCGGCGAGGTCGACGACTCCGCTCATGGACATGTTCCGTGGCTGCATGAGTACATCCTCCCCCTTCCGCGCGCACGTGTGAAAAGCGTGCTCGAAGCCAGGCCCGTGACGTGGTCGAAGCCCGGCCTGTCGGTGTGCTGTTCGGCGCCGGGTCCCCACCTGGCGCCTGTGGTTGTCGCTCGCGCGGCAGAGCCGCACCAGCTTTCGCTACGAGTCGTAGCGTAACTCCCCCGAAGCGCCGCCGTACGCGATACCCCGGTGATCTCCCTCACGGCCTCGCAGAACAGCCGGATATGGTCCTCGCCATGCCCGGATATGGTCGCTGACATGCAGAGCCGCACCTCGGTCCCCCGCACGGGGCGTCCCCGCAGCGCCGCCGCGGACGCCGCGATCCTGGACGCCACGCGCGCGGCGCTGGTCGAACTGGGCTGGTCCAAGATGACGTTGGGGGACGTCGCGACCCGCGCCGGGGTCGCCAAGACGACGCTCTACCGCCGCTGGGCGGGCAAGAACGAGCTCGTCGTCGACGCCGTCGCCGTCCTCTTCGACGAACTCGAACTGCCCGACCGCGGCAGTCTCGCCGCCGACATCGAGGGCGTGGTGCTCCAGTTCGCGGCGATCCTCAGCCGTCCCGAGACGAAGACCGCCCTGATGGCCGTCGTCGCGGAGTCCACCCGCGACGAACCCCTCCGCGAGCGCATCCGCACCTCGATCGTCGACCGCCAGAAGCGCCTCGTCCTGGAGGGCCGCGCCCGCGCGCAGGAACGCGGCGAACTGCCCCCCGAGGAGGACCCGCAGTCGGCCGCCCGCACGGCGGACCTCATCTTCGACGTGGTCGCCGGCGCGGTGGTGCACCGCACCCTGGTCAGCGCGGAGCCCGCGGACGAGGAGTGGGTCCGCAGCTTCACCCGCATACTGCTCCTGGGTCTGACAGGCGCGGCAACCCAGGACTGACCGGCGCCCGGCCCGTCCGGCGCCGGGGAACGGCTCGCGCCTTGCCGAGGATTTCCCAGCCCGTCCGGCCCTGGGGAACGAGCGCGCACCTCCCGGACACGGGGAGGATTTCCCAGCCCGTCCGGCGCTTGAGGACGAGCGCGTCAGCGCGACACACGACAGCAGACCCGCACCCCCCCGGCCGGACAGCGGCGCAACCCACCAGCCCGTCCGGCCCTGGGGAACGAGCGCCCACCTCCCGGACACGGGGAGGATTTCCCAGCCCGTCCGGCGCTTGAGGACGAGCGCGCCAGCGGCGACACGGGGGGGGGGCCGGGGGCAGCGCCCCCCGCACCGGCACCGCTCCCGGCGGTGCCTAGAAGCCCGCCGGCTCCGTGTACACCCCCCACTCGTCCCGCAGCACGCCACAGATCTCCCCGAGCGTCGCCTCGGCCCGCACCGCGTCGAGCATCGGCCCGATCATGTTCGACCCGCCCCGCGCCGCCGCGAGCATCGCGTCCAGCGCCGCCCGCACCGCCGCGTCGTCGCGGCCCTCCTTGCGGGAGCCCAGCACCCGTACCTGCTCCCGCTCGACCTCGTGGCTGACCCGCAGGATCTCCAGGTCGCCGGTCACGGACCCGTGGTGCACGTTGACGCCCACCACCCGCTTGTCCCCCTTCTCCAGGGACTGCTGGTACTGGAAGGCGGACTCGGCGATCTCGCCGGTGAACCAGCCGTCCTCGATGCCTCGCAGGATGCCCGAGGTGATCGGCCCGATCGGGTGCTGCCCGTCGGGGTGGGCCCGCAGCCCGCGCTCCCTGATCTGCTCGAAGATCTTCTCGGCCTCGGCCTCGATCCGGTCCGTGAGCTGCTCGACGTACCAGGAACCGCCCAGCGGGTCGGCGACGTTGGCGACGCCGGTCTCCTCCATCAGCACCTGCTGCGTCCGCAGGGCGATCTCCGCCGCCTGCTCGGAGGGCAGGGCGAGGGTCTCGTCCAGCGCGTTGGTGTGCAGCGAGTTGGTGCCGCCCAGCACCGCGGCGAGGGCCTCGACGGCCGTGCGGACGACGTTGTTGTACGGCTGCTGGGCCGTCAGCGAGACACCGGCCGTCTGCGTGTGGAAGCGCAGCCACTGCGCCTTCTCGGACCGCGCGCCGTAGACGTCCCGCATCCAGCGGGCCCAGATGCGCCGGGCCGCACGGAACTTGGCGATCTCCTCGAAGAAGTCGACGTGCGCGTCGAAGAAGAAGGACAGACCCGGCGCGAACACGTCGACGTCGAGGCCGCGGGAGAGCCCGAGCTCCACGTACCCGAAGCCGTCCGCCAGCGTGTAGGCCAGCTCCTGCGCGGCCGTGGAGCCCGCCTCGCGGATGTGGTAGCCCGAGACCGACAGCGGCTTGTACGCGGGGATCTTCGCGGCGCAGTGCTCCATCAGGTCCCCGATGAGACGCAGGTGCGGCTCGGGCTGGAAGAGCCACTCCTTCTGCGCGATGTACTCCTTGAAGATGTCCGTCTGGAGCGTGCCGTTCAGCACGGCGGGGTCCACGCCCTGGCGCTCGGCGGCGACCAGGTACATGCAGAAGACCGGCACCGCGGGTCCGCTGATCGTCATGGACGTCGTGACGTCGCCCAGCGGGATGTCCTTGAACAGGACCTCCATGTCGGCGGCCGAGTCGATCGCCACGCCGCAGTGCCCGACCTCGCCCAGCGAGCGCGGGTCGTCGGAGTCGCGCCCCATCAGGGTGGGCATGTCGAAGGCCACGGAAAGACCCCCGCCGCCGTTGGCGAGGATCTTCTTGTAGCGCTCGTTGGTCTGCTCGGCGTTCCCGAACCCGGCGAACTGCCGGATGGTCCACGTCCGCCCCCGGTAACCGGTCGCGTAGAGCCCGCGGGTGAACGGGTACTCCCCCGGCCAGCCGATCCGGTCGAAGCCCTCGTAGGTGTCCCCGGGCCGCGGCCCGTACACCGGCTCCACGGGATCGCCGGAGAGCGTGGTGAAATCGGCCTCGCGCTTGCGCGAAGCGTCGTACCGGGCCTGCCAGCGACGGCGGCCCTCCTCGATGGCGTCAGCGTCCATGCCTTCGAATTTACTAGGACGTCCAAGTAAATGTCGATGCCCCACCGCCGTACACGCCGTACGGCGGTGGTGCGCCGCCCGAACGGGCCTCGCCGGCGACCGTGCCGGGAGGCCCTGCGGGGCTGGTCAGGCCGGTAGGGATCGCTAGGCGACGGCGGGCGAGCCGTCCGCGGTCCGCGTCTCGAGCTCCTGGGTGACCTTGCGCTCCACGAAGAAGGCGGCCGTCGGGATCGTGCCCGCGATGAGCACCCACAGCTGCTTGCCGACCGGCCACTTCGCCTTGGAGCCCAGGTCGAAGGCGAACAGCAGGTAGACGACGTAGAGCCAGCCGTGCGCGATGCCGACCACCTTGGTGAAGTCCTCGGCGCCGTCGATGTGCAGCAGGTACTTGGCGATCACGCCGAGGGTCAGCAGGACCAGCAGCACGCCGGTGACGTAGGCCATGACGCGGTAGCGGGTCAGCACGCTCTTTTTCATGCCTTCGAGCGTAACCGCCGGTTCGGCACGATCTTCGGGCGCCCCCGCGGCCGTACGGTGCCCGCTACTGCTCGTCGAAGTCGTGCGCCGCGATGCGCAGCGGGCGCAGCATCGCGAAGATCTCCGCGCATTCCTCGGCGTCGTACGCCCCGAGGCCGAAGTCCATCGCCATCAGGTCGCGGGTGGCCGCGTCGACCACCTCGCGGCCCTTGTCCGTGATGGACGCGAGGGTGCCGCGCCCGTCGTTGGGGTTGGGGCGCTTGTCGACCAGTCCGGACCTGACCAGCCGGTCCACGGTGTTCGTGACGGACGTGGGGTGCACCATGAGCCGCTCGCCGATCTTGGACATCGGCAGCTCGCCCTCCTTGGAGAAGGTGAGCAGCACCAGGGCCTCGTACCGTGCGAAGGTCAGTCCGTACGGCTTGACGACCGCGTCGACCTCGGCGAGCAGGATCTGGTGCGCGCGCATGATCGAGGTGATCGCGGCCATGGAGGGCACCGCTCCCCAGCGCCGCTTCCAGAGTTCGTCGGCGCGGGCGATGGGATCGAAGGCGAGACTGAGGGGCTTCGGCACGGCAAAGACCCTACCGGCCGGTCATATCGTGGTCAGCCCCGTCTCGCGTTTCGGTCTGTGCGGCCCTGGCGCCCGGGTCCACGCCGGGCGGGACGGCCTCCTCGTCCGGCGGCCGGCCCTCCGTACGCCGGGCCTCCACGGCCAGCAGTACGCAGCACGCGGTGCCCAGCACCCCGGCGCCGGCGACCGTGGCGGCCACCCCGGCGAACTCCGCGGCGACGCCCGACAGCGCCATACCGATGCCCTGCACGGTCATCAGACCCGCGGTGTTGAGGGCCATCGCCCGCCCTCGCAGCTCCTCCGGCACGGCCCGCACGAACCACTGGTCGAGGCCGAGCGTGTACGCCGATCCGGCGCCGGCGACCAGCAGCAGGACCAGCGACCACGCGAGGCCGGGGTGCAGGGCGTAGCCCAGGTACGGCAGCAGGGTGAGGCAGACGAGGGGCAGGGTGATGCGGCCGCGGGTCGCCGGCCGCAGCCGGGCTCCGGCACAGAGCTCCCCGGCGATCGTGCCGACGGGCAGCGCGCACATCAGCAGCCCGAGTCCGGCCGGTCCGGCACCGAGCCCGTCGGCGTAGGGAGCGGCCAGCGCCTCGGGGGCGACGAGGAAGAACGGCGGCACCCAGAACAGCAGGAGCAGCACCCGTGCCCGCCGGTCGGCGAGGACCTGCCGGGCGCCGCGCAGGGAGTCCTTCACCAGGGCCCCGCCGCCGGCCGCCCGGGCCGGTCTGCGGACGGTGCCCAGCCGCAGCAGCGCCGCCGAGAGGAGGAAGGTGCACACGGTGATCACCAGCGCTCCGCGCGGCGCCACGACACTCAGCAGCAGCCCGCCGAGGCCGAAGCCCGCGAGCAGCGCGCCCTGCGAGACGATCCGCAGCAGGGAGCGCCCGAGGACGAACAGGTCGCCGTCGCCGAGCACGTCCGTCAGGGTCGCCATCCGGGCCCCCTGGAAGACCGGCGAGACGACGGCGAGCGCACAGCGCATCGCGAGCAGCACGGCGATGTGCGTACCGGGCACCACCATCGCGGCCACGCATCCCGCGCACACCAGGTCGCACACGACCAGGACCCGCCGGGCGGGGAAGCGGTCGGCGATCCCGGCGAGCAGGGTCCCGCCGACCAGGTAGGGCAGGAAGCCCAGCGCGAAGGTCAGCGCGCTCAGCAGGGGTGAGCCGGTCAGGTCGTAGACGAGGACCGACAGGGAGATCTCGCTGACGACGAGGCCGAGCAGCGAGCAGGCGTGGGCGGCGAACACGGCACGGAACTCGCGGACGGCGAACACGCGCAGGTACCCGGATGCGGGAGGGGACGCGGCGGGCACCGTCGCCGCGGCCTCGGACTCGTTCGGCATGGAGAGCAGCGTGCCGGGCGGAGGGGACGGCACCGTAGAGTTTCGGTGTCAGCCGAATCTTCCCGGTGGCGAGGGGTTCCGATGCCGTTCCACCTGCACTTCGGCGAGGACGATCTGCTGCGCTGCCGGTTCGCGGTGTCCGCACTGTGGGAGACGCAGGAGGCGGTACGGACGCTCGACCGGCCGGAGCGGCACGGCTATCACGCGCCCTGGCTCCGCCGGATCCGCACGGCCGCCGCCGGGCTCGACCTCACGCCGCTCCGGCTGCTCATGCCTCGGCGCGGCCACACGCCGGACTGGCTCGGCCCGCCGCCGATCGGCCCGGCCGTCGGCTTCGAGGAGGAGATCGCCGCGGTGCGCGCCGCCGACCCGGAGGCCGCCCTCGACGACACCGCCCGGGCGCTCGCCGACACTCCGGGCGCCCTGGACTCGCCCAGGGGCCGCGCCCTGCTGGCCGATCCGGTCCGCATGATCGAGGAACTCGCCGACCTGCTGGAGGCGGCCTGGCACGCGCTGGTGGAGCCCGACTGGCCGCGGCTGCGGGCCCTGCTGGAGGCGGACGTGGCGTTCCACTCCCGCCGGCTCGCCGAAGTGGGCCTGGGCGGGCTGCTGCCGGAGCTGGACCGTCGGTTCGCCTGGCGCGCGGGCACACTGACCGTCGACGCCCGGAGTTCGCACGAGCGGGAACTGAAGGGGCAGGGGCTGGTCCTGATGCCGAGCGTGTTCTCCTGGCCCGACGTGGTGAGCGGCTTCGATCCCCCCTGGCAGCCCACGCTGGTCTACCCCGCCCGGGGCATCGGCGGCCTGTGGGCGGAGCCGGGCGAGCGCACCCCGGAGGCACTCGTCAGGTTGTTCGGGCGCGGACGGGCGGCGGTCCTCACCGCGCTGGACGAACCCGCCACCACGACGGCCCTCGCCCACCGGCTGCGTCTCGCTCCCTCGTCGGTGTCCGGCCACCTCTCGGCGCTGCGCGGAGCGGGTCTGCTCGTCTCGCGGCGGTACGGACACCAGGTGCTCTACGAGCGGACGCCGCTGGGCATGGCGCTGGCCTCGGGCGGGACCTGACGGCACCCCGTCGCACGCCCCACCGATGTCGGTTCCCCACCGACTCCACCCCTTATGTCACGATTGCTGACGATTCATCACCAAGGTCACCTTCGTCCAAGGGGGCAGGATGTCCCGGCTGATCCGTACCGCGGCGGTGCTCGCGGCGCTCGGCCTCGCGGCGGGCTGCTCGTCCGCCCCCGAGGCCGACCGGGCCACGTCCGTCGCCCGGGGCGCCTCCCGGGACGCCACGTCCACGGCGGGGTCCCCGTTCTGGGTCGACCCCGCGAGCCCCGCGGCCCGGCAGATCGAGTCGTGGCGGCAGCAGGGACGCACCCGGGACGCCGACCTCCTGGAGCGGATCGCCCGGCAGCCGGCCGCGCTGTGGCCCCCGGGGGACGACCCGGGCGCCGCCGTCCGGGCCACCACGTCGGCGGCGACGCGGGAGGGCCGCACCGCGCTGTTCGTCGCGTACAACATCCCGCACCGCGACTGCGGTCAGCACTCGGCGGGCGGAGCGCCGGACGCGGACGCCTACCGGCAGTGGATCGGACGGTTCGCGGACGCACTCGGCGACAGCAAGGCACTCGTCGTCCTCGAACCGGACGCGGTCGCCCACGTGGTGGACGGCTGCACGCCGGGCGAGTACCACGCCGAACGCGAGCAGTTGCTGGCGGAGGCCGTCGCCCGGCTCAAGCGGCAGCCCCACACCAAGGTGTACCTGGACTCCGGCAACCCCGACTGGATCGACGACCCGTCCAGGCTGGTCGAGCCGCTGCGCCGCGCGGGCGTCGAGCAGGCCGACGGCTTCTCGCTGAACGTCTCCAACTTCCAGACGGACGCGGCGACGACGGAGTACGGCGTCCGGCTCTCGCGCGGCCTCGGCGGCAAGCACTTCGTCGTCGACACCAGCCGCAACGGCAACGGCCCGCTGCGTGGCCACCGCGGCGACACCTGGTGCAACCCGCCGGGGCGGGCCCTCGGCACCGGTCCGACCACCGACACCGCGGAGCCCGCCCTCGACGCCTACCTCTGGATCAAGCGGCCCGGCGAGTCGGACGGGCCCTGCCGGGGCGGCCCGGCGGCCGGCGAGTGGTGGCCGGAGTACGCCCTGGAGCTGGCGCGCAACTCCGGCGCCTAGTGCGCCGGTTCGGCTACCGCACCTGGATCCACTTCGCCTCGGACGGGGTACCTTCCGCGTCCGTCACGAAGAGCATGTACCAGCCGGGCGGCACCAGGCTCGGGTCCTTCGGCACGTCCACCGTCACCGACGACCCGTCCTTGACGATCCCCAGGTCGATGGAGCGCTGCTCGACGTCCGTGGTGTGCGTGACCGCGCTGGGGCGCATCAGCCGGGCCTTCGCGATGCGTTCGGGGTGGTCGGTGGCGAAGGTCGCGCGGTGCTGCCCGTCGAGTTCCTCGGGACCGTCGCCGAGGACCGGACGCAGCTCGGCGTTCTTGTGCAGCGACGGCGGGGTGAAGATCTCCATCCGCTGCTCGAAGTGACCCAGCTTGGTGTTCTGCTGGTCGTCGAAGAGCGGGTCGGAGCCGAAGGTGGCGACCCGGCCGTCCGGCAGCAGCAGCGCCTCGGAGTGGTAGTTGCGGCCCACCCGTGGCGCGGCGGCCTCGCGGAAGGTGTTGGACCTCGGGTCGTAGAACTGCGCCTTGAGGATGTTGCTGGCGCTGCGGCCCCGGTAGTCCTTCGCCCCGTTGGTGGTGAACACCGAGTCGTCCGGCATGATCACGCTGTTCAGGTAGCGGGTGCCCTGCGGGAGGTCGGGCCCGTCCTCGAACACGGGGTTGTCCTTCTTGAGGTCGACGACGGCCGTGCGGCGGGTCGACTTCCTGGACTCCCCGACGCCTCCCCCGCCCAGGATCATCACCTTCTGGTCCTGGGCCGGCGGCAGCAGGAGCGAGGCGGAGGTCTCCGTCGCGTCCGCGTCCCGCAGCCCCGGCACCTTCTCGAACGTGTTGGTCCCCAGGTCCCACAGGCCCGGCTCACGGCCCTGGTCCGCGGGGCCGTACCCCGCGTTCGACGCCGGGTAGAAGAGCTTGCCGCCCTTGGTGAGGAAGAGCGCGGGATACGTCGGGAAGTACCGCTCGGGGCCCGGCGTCCACTGCTTGGTCGCCGGGTCGTAGATCTCGTTGTCGCCCGGGTCGATCACCCCGACGTCGTCGAGACCCGAGACGGCCAGCACCCGGCCGTCGTCGAGACCGACGAGCGTCGGGTACCAGCGGGCCTTGGCCATCGGATCGACGGGCACGTACCTCTCGGCCTTCGGGTCGAACTCGTAGGCCGCCCTGATCCCCTGGAAGTCCTGCTTGTCGAGGGTGATCTTCTCGGAGATGCCGTACGTGTTGGCCCCGTCCTCGCCCGTCAGGCCGACGATCTCGTACTGCGCCTGCTTGTCGGTCACCGACTGCGGGCCCTTCTCGACGGCCTCGACGAAGACACGGGCCTCGCTCGCGGTGATCCTGGTCTCCCAGGGCTGCATCACGCCGGCCCGGTTGTACGTGATCTCCTGCGTGCGCCGGGCCCGCGGGACCGTCACCTCGAACCTGCTGACGTACTCGACGCCGGCCGGGGAGCGGAAGCGGGTCCCCTTCTTCAGCACCATCGCCTTGTCGGGGTCCTCGTTCTTCACCCGCATGCCGCCGCCGGCCCGCTCCACCTCGCCGTCCAGCCGCTCGTAGCGGGCGGTGCCGCCCGCCACCAGGAGCCTGCCGTCCGGGAGTTGGGCGTGTCCCGAGCAGAAGAAGTCGTCCGGGGTGGGGATCTTCTTGAAGGTGTCCGTCCGCGGGTCCCACAGCACGGTGTCGAAGGAGCCCTTGTCGAACTTCCTGATCTCGTTCCCGGAGCCCGCGACGATCAGGACCTTGCCGGTGTGCAGCAGGGCTGCGTGAATGGCGTTGGTACGGAACTCCTCGGGGATGTCGAGCTGCGACCAGGAGCCGTAGCGGGCCTTGTAGGCGGGCTGGGCGATCTTGTACTCGTGGTACTGCTCCTCGGCGAAGCCGAGCACCGCCGGGGCGTTGAGCCCGGCGAGCACGGCGATACCGCCGATGCTCAGCAGCGTCTTCCTGGTCTTCCGCGAGGGCCGGCAGGCCATGGCCTAGTTGCCTCCTGTCGTGGAACCCGGGACCGGGGCCGGGGCTCCGGTGGCGAGGGCGGCCTCCTTGGCCTCGGGGATCCGCGCCGCGGGCGTCCGCCGCGGCGCGCCGGCCCTGCGGTCCCTGAACCGGGTGGCGAGCCAGACCGCGACCGGCGCGAGGGAGATCGCCATGGCGAGGACCGCCCAGGTGCGCATGGCCGCGTGGGTGTGGCCGAGCAGGAACGAGACGAGCAGCGAGAACGCCAGCAGGGCAGCCCAGGACAGATGGATGCGGAAGGTCGCCATCCGGTCGGGGCTGGCGTCGCCGCCCTTGGGGGTGACCACGAACCGGCTGGGGCTGCGCTTGAGGGCCGCGCTCAGCGACTTGAGGTAGATGGGCGCCGAGAGGGCCGACATCGCCATGCCCGCGAGGCCGCCGGAGCCCTCCGGTTCGTGCGGGGAGACGCTGTGCCGCCGGTTCCAGAGGTACAGCCCGATCTGGAGGGCCGCGGCGTCGCTGTAGAGCATCAGCCAGACGGAGGCGGCGACCTGGGTTCCCGAGGCCCCGAACCACAGGAACAGCACGCAGCTGAGGATGCCCAGGAACCAGTTGACGGCCGTCATGGGGTAGTAGACGAGCATCAGCGTGTATGAGAACAGCCGCCCGGGCGGCATCGTGAACGGCGCCTTCCAGTACTGCTTGAGCAGCGTCTCGTACGTGCCCCGCGACCAGCGCAGCTGCTGGGTGAAGAAGTCCGTCCAGGACGCGGGGCCCTCGCCGACCGCGAGCACGTCCGGGGTGTAGACGGAGCGCCAGTGGGCGCCGGTCGTCGGGTTGCGGCGGCGGTGCAGCTCGAAACCCGTCGCCATGTCCTCGGTGATCGAGTCGTACAGCCCGCCGATCTGCCGGAGGGCTGCGATCCGTACGACGTTGTTGGTACCGACGAACATGGGGGCGCGGTAGCGGTTCCCGGCGCGCTGGATGAGCGCATGGAAGAGGAACTGCTGGGACTCGGCCGCCTTGGTGACCGGGCTCTCGTAGTTGCCGTAGACCTGCGGTCCGACGACGAACGCGACGTCCGGGTCCCGGAAGTACCCCATCATCCGCTCCAGGAAGTTGGGGAGCGGGACGTGGTCGGTGTCCACGGAGGCGAAGAACTCGTACTCGTCGCCGTGCATCGCGATCCAGGCGTTGTAATTGCCGTGCTTCGTACGGGCCTTGTGGGCGCCCGTCTCGCGGTTCCACTCCGGCACGCCGAGCCGGGTGAAGTGCTGTACCCCGAGTTCCGCGCAGAGTGCCCTGGCCTGTGCGTCGTCGCCCTCGTCGAGGAGCCAGACGTCCACGGGTCCCGCGTGGGTGACGGCGACCGCGCCCTCCAGGGTGGCGCGGACCATGGAGAGGGGCTCCTTGCCGGGGACGTACGTGGTGAGGAACGCGACCCGGGTGCCGGGCCGGGGGACGACGGGGACGGGGTCGCGGGCGACCATCGTGGCGTGGGCGACGGAGGCGACGTTGACGACCATGAACAGCTCGATCAGACCGATGGATATGAGCATCGTGGCGTCGAGGCCGACGAGCCAGCGGGCACCGCCCTCGCGCTCCACCCAGTGGGTGGGCCACACCAGGTAGACGAGGAGCGCGCAGGTGAGGAGGGGGGCGAGGATCATCAGGAGGACGGCTCGTACTCGGCGCGGCTCACGGGAGAGGAGCTTGGTGTACTGCACCCGGTAGGCCGAGCCGCAGGGCTGTGTGAGCGGTCCCGCGAGTCGGCTGTAGGTCTCGTAGTCGTAGCCCTCGGGCCCCACAGCGCCCTCCAGAGGTTGACGGGTGATCGAACGAGCCGATACCCACACAAAAGTGGAGTTCCCGTGACGTGTCGAACTGGACGGGTCAGACGGAGTACGCCACCTGGCCGCGGTCGGTGCCGGTGCCGGTGCGCTGTCAGCTGGTGGGTGGGTCGGGGCCGCGCCGGTACATCCGCCCGTTGCAGGCCGGGCGCCGAACTCCGTCACAGAGGTGGCCCGGAGGTCCCTGCCCGGCCTGCAACGGGCATCTGATGTACCGGCACGGCCCCTCCCGTGCACTGGCGACTGCGGGCGCGTACCGATTGCGCTGCGGGCCGACGGTGCGTCACCAGCTGCTGGGGGGCCTGCGCCCCAGCTGCGGGCAGGCAGCACGGGGCGGGCGCCCGGCCGGCCGCTTCAGCTGCGGGCCGACGGTGCGTCATCAGCTGCTGGGGGGCCTGCGCCCCAGCTGCGGGCAGGCAGCACGGGGCGGGCGCCCGGCCGGCCGCTTCAGCTGCGGGCAGGCAGCACGAGGTGAGGGCCCAGCTGACGCCCCAGCAGGCGGCGCGGGGGTGGGGGCCCGGCTGGCGCTTCCAGCTGCGGGCAGGCGTGCCGCAAGGGGCGGCACGGGTGGGCGCAGGCGGCACCCCGTCGGCGCCGGGTTCGCCGTCCCACCCGGCGCAAGCCG
>NZ_JBVHPY010000005.1:0-234076 GCF_055567695.1 Streptomyces sp. NPDC026417 | reverse complement strand
CCGGGACCAGGGGGTGCTGATGCACGAGGGCGAGCGGGCCCCACCCGGGCGGCACCCCGGCGGCACCGGGCCCGCCGTCCCACCCGGGCGCGGGCCGCGACCAGGGACGGCGCCAACCCCTCCGGGGCAGACCCAGTCTGCGGGCAGGCGTGCCGCAAGGGGCGGCACGGGTGGGCGCAGGCGGCACCCCGTCGGCGCCGGGCTCGCCGACCCACCCGGCGCAAGCCGGGACCAGGGGGTGCTGATGCACGAGGGCGAGCGGGCCCCACCCGGGCGGCACCCCGGCGGCACCGGGCCCGCCGTCCCACCCGGGCGCGGGCCGGGACACCGAGGCCTGGGGAGAGGGGCGAGGGGGCCGACCTGGGCCGGCCCCCTGAGCCGCGCGTGCTACGCGGACAGGTGGCGCTCCACCGTCGCCACCTTGGACGTCAGCCCGTCCGTCACCCCCGGCCGGATGTCGGCCTTGAGGACGAGGGAGACCCGCGGCGCCCGCCGCTCGACCGCGGCGACCGCCCGCCGGACGACGTCCATCACCTCGTCCCACTCCCCCTCGATCGACGTGAACATCGCGTCGGTGCGGTGGGGCAGACCCGACTCCCGGACCACCCGGACCGCGTCGGCGACGTACTCCCCCACGTCCTCGCCGACCCCCAGCGGCGTCACGGAGAAGGCGACGATCATGACGCCTTCACGACTCCCTCGCGGCGCGCACGGGACGCGATGACCGCGTCCTCGGCCTCGCGCCGCAGCTTGCGCTCGGCGAAGAACCCGCCGGTGGGCAGCACGGAGAGGACGAAGTAGAGCGCGGCCGTCCCCAGCGGCCACTTCGCGCGGTTCCAGGCGTCGGCCCAGAAGATCACGTACAGGACGAAGAGGGCACCGTGGACCGCACCCATGACGGGCACCGCGTTGAAGTCCGTGGTGCGCTTGAGCACCGAGCAGACGAGCAGCAGCAGGAAGGACACGGCCTCGGGGGCCGACACCAGGCGGAGGCGGCGGAGGGCGGTGGCGGTCTTAATGTCCACGGGTCACCTTCGGGGGGAGATTCGCTGTCGGCGGGAAGCCGCTTTGTGAACGCACGCACAAGCGCCCCCACATTGTGGCATCCGGGCCCCCATGCCCCGGTCCGGGGGTGACGGCCCTGTCCCCTAGGGGGATCGTCGGGGGCGTTCTCCACCCGTGGGCCCTGTCGGCGGTCACGCCCGGCGGCTACCTTCACACCGTGGCAATGTTCCGACTCCAAGGCAGCAAGGTGCTGGCCGTAGACATGACCGGCGACGCCGTGAAGGCGAAGAACGGCTCGATGGTCGCGTACGACGGGCAGATGGCCTTCAAGAAGCTGAGTGGCGGCGGCGAGGGGATACGGGGAATGGTGACCCGGCGCCTCACCGGCGAACAGATGATCATGATGGAGGTGAAGGGTCAGGGGACCTGCTGGTTCGCCGACCGGGCCTCCGAGATCAACCTCGTGAATCTCCAGGGGGACAAGCTGTACGTCGAGTCGAGCAACCTGCTCGCGACGGACGCCGGACTGCGTACGGGCACGTCCTTCACCGGGCTCCGCGGCGCCTCGCAGGGCAACGGCCTGTTCACGACGACCGTCGAGGGCCACGGACAGGCGGCGATCATGTCCGACGGCCCGGCGGTGGTCCTGCGGGTCAGCGCCCAGTATCCGCTGACCGTCGACCCGGGCGCGTACATCGCGCATCAGGGCGACGTGCGGCAGACCTTCCAGTCCGGTGTGACGTTCCGCACGTTCATGGGCGAGGGCGGCGGCGAGGCCTTCCAGATCCGCTTCGAGGGCGACGGCCTGGTCTACGTGCAGCCCAGCGAGCGCAACACGATCGCGGGGGATGTGTGACATGCCCTTCCGTGAGATCAACTCGAAGATGATCGAGGCGACGGTGCTCCCGGGCCAGCGGCTGTTCAGTCAGCGCGGCGCGATGCTCGCGTACAAGGGGGAGGTCTCCTTCACCCCCAACATGCAGGGCGGCCAGGGCGGCGTGATGTCCATGATCGGCCGCCGCCTGGCGAACGAAGCGACCCCCCTGATGACCGTCGAGGGCTCCGGCACGGTGTTCTTCGGGCACGGCGGCCACCACATCGAGGTCATCACGCTCACCGGCGACACCCTGTACGTGGAGGCGGACCGGCTGCTCGCCTTCGACGGCACGCTGGAGCAGGGCACGATGTTCATGGGCTCGCAGGGCGGGGTCATGGGCATGGTGCGCGGCCAGGTGACGGGCCAGGGCCTGTTCACCACGACCCTGAAGGGCCACGGCGCCGTCGCGGTCATGGCGCACGGAGGCGTGATCCAGGTCCCGATCACCCCGCAGCGCCCGGTCCACGTCGACCCGCAGGCCTACGTGGCCCACCACGGCGACGTGCGCAACAAGCTGTCCACGGCGCTCGGCTGGCGCGACATGGTGGGCCGCGGCTCGGGCGAGGCGTTCCAGCTGGAGCTGAGCGGCAGTGGTGCGGTGTACGTCCAGGCCTCGGAGGAGAAGCTGTGAGCGGGTACGGGGCCTCGGGCCCGGTCGTCTTCGACCCCATGACCCTGCCGGTCGACGACAACGTGAACAAGTACACCTTCTGCGTGGAGCTCAAGGGGAGCCAGTGGTTCCTGCAGAAGGGCAAGATGATCGCCTACTACGGATCGATGGATTTCAACGGCATCGGGCACGGCCGGCTGGACCGTCTGGTGCGCACGTCGTTCCATTCGCCACTGCACGCGAGCGACTGGGTCGTGGCGGAGGGCTCGGGCAAGATGCTGCTCGCCGACCGGGCCTTCGACGTGAATTCGTACGATCTGGAAGACGGCAACCTGACCATTCGCTCGGGCAACCTCCTCGCTTTTCAGCCAAGTCTCGCGCTGAAGCAATCGATCGTCCCGGGCTTCCTGACGCTGATCGGAACCGGCAAGTTCGTGGCCGCGTCGAACGGGCCGGTGGTGTTCATGGAACCGCCGATCCGGGTGGACCCGCAGGCGCTCGTCGGATGGGCCGACTGCCCCTCCCCCTGCCACCACTACGACCACGGTTACCTGACAGGTGTCATGGGCGGTCTACGTGCGATGACGGGCCTCGGCGGGGCCTCCGGCGAAGAGCACCAGTTCGAGTTCGTCGGGGCCGGTACGGTGCTGCTCCAGTCGTCCGAGGCGCTGATGGCCGAGCAGGCCACCGGAGCGGTCCCGCAGCAGGCCGGCGTACCGGGCGGCGGCGGGGTACCGGGTCAGCACGGAGGGCAAGCCGGCGCACCGCGTCTTCCCGGACAGCTGGGGGACCTCCAGCGTCGCTTCGGGCTGTGAGCGGTAGTCTGCGGAGTGTGACGTCGAACGCGTGCGCGTAGTCACACGACCCTCACTAGTTCGCCTTTCAACCTTTTAGGTAGACTTCATTCATGGAGACCGAGACGGCCACGCGCTGGCTGACCGATGCGGAGCAGTGCGCCTGGCGCACCCACCTGGAGGTCAACAGGCTGTTGACGTATCAGCTCGAGAAGGACCTGCAGCCGTTCGGACTGACGATGAACGACTACGAGATCCTGGTGAACCTCTCGGAGTCGGAGGACGTCCGGATGCGGATGAGCGACCTCGCGTCCGCCACCCTCCAGTCCAAGAGCCGCCTCTCGCACCAGATCACCCGCATGGAGAACGCGAACCTGGTTCGCCGCGAGAACTGCGAATCCGACCGGCGGGGACTGTACGCGGTCCTCACCGACCACGGCCTGGAGACGATGCGGAAGGTCGCCCCGCACCATGTGGCGTCCGTCCGCCGGCACTTCATCGACCTGCTCTCCCCGGAGGCCCTGAACGACCTGCACAAGTCGCTGACCCCGATCGCGGAGCAGCTGCGGGGCCAGCGGGGCCGTCCCTGAGCGTCAACCCGCCCCGGCATCCCGGGGCAACCTGCCCACGGGCAGCCTGAGTTCGAAGAGCGCCCCACCCCCGGGCGCCTCGCGGACGGTGAGAGTGCCGCCGTGCCGCAGTGCGACGTCGCGGGCGATGGCGAGGCCGAGACCGGCCCCGCCGTCGTCCCGGCTGCGGGCGTCGTCGAGCCGTACGAACCGCTCGAAGATCCGCTCCCGCTCCCGCTCCGGAACCCCCGTCCCGTCGTCGGCGACCCCGAGCACGGCCCAGGCCCCCTCGCGGCGCAGGGTGACGGCGACCCGGCTGCGGGCGTGCCGCCGTGCGTTGTCCAGCAGGTTGGCCAGCACCCGCGCCAGCTGTCCTCGCGAGCCGGTCACCTCGACCGCCCCGGCATCCGCCGTCACACCGGTCCGCCCGGCCACCTCCTCCCGCACGAGCGCGCCTAGGTCGAACCGCGCGTCCCCCGGCCCCTCCCCCGCGTCCAGCCGCGCCAGCAGCAGGAGATCGGCGGCCAGCCGCTGCAGCCGTACGGTGTCCTCGACCGCGCCCGCCACGTCCAGCAGCCCGGGATGGGCCGCGCCCACCTCCAACTGGGTACGCAGCGAGGCGATCGGGCTGCGCAGCTCGTGCGAGGCGTCGGCGACGAACCGGCGCTGCCGCTCCACGGACGTCTCCAGTGCGGCCAGCGTCTCGTTGGTCGTCCGGGCGAGCCGGGCGACCTCGTCGTGGGTGGCGGGCACGGGCACCCGGCGGGCCAGGTCCTGGGAGGCCGTGATGGCGGCCATCTCGCTCCGGATGCCCTCCACCGGCCGCAGCGCACGCCGGGTGACCAGCCAGGTCACCCCGGCCATCACGGCCAGCAGCAGGGGGAAGCCGATCAGCATGACGGTCAGCGCGGTGCCCACGGCGCTCTGCTCGGTGGACAGCGGCCAGCCGGCGTACACCGTGAGGTCGCCCTTGTCCTCGACGCTCACCTCCACGGCCGCGAACCGGTAGTCCGCCGTGTCGCCGTCGATGGTGGCGGAGCCCTCGCTGTAGCTGACGTCGTCGCTGATCTCACCCGGTTCCAGCGAGTCCTCGCTCCCCCGGTCGTCGTCCTCGTCGGCGGCCGGGGCCTGCGCCCGTACGGTGTCGACTCCCGTGCCGCTGATCCGCTCCAGGTGCTCGCTGACGGCGACCAGCCGCCCGGACTCGTCGACCACCTGCACCGGCTGGTCGTCGTCCAGGGACAACCCCTCGAAGGAGGTGCCGCCCGACAGATCGGCGGCCACCTCCCGGGCGGCCCGCTCCGCCTGCGCGTCGGCCTGCACGATCAGGTTGGAGCGCAGCGACAGCAGTACGGCGGTCCCCGCGGCGATCAGCGCGATGGCGACGACGACGGTCGCCCCGAGGGTGGCCTTGGCCCGTACGGATCCGAAGAGGCGCCTCATCGCGCGTCCAGCCGGTATCCGGCGCCGCGCACGGTCCGGATGAGCGCGGCCCCCAGCTTGCGGCGCAGCGTGCTCACGTACACCTCGACGATGTTCGGGTCCCCGTCGTAGGCGAAGTCCCAGACGTGCTCCATGATGTCGGCCTTGGAGACCACCTCCCCGGCCCGTACGACGAGGTGCTCCAGGACCGCGAACTCCTTGGTGGTGAGGGTGACTTCGTCCTCGCCGAGGAAGACGCGGCGGGCCGCGGTGTCGACCTTCAGGTCACCGACGACGCGCACGGGCGAGGCGCCGGCCGTCCCGCGCCGGCGCAGCAGCGCCTTCACCCGCGCCACCAGCACCACGTACGAGAACGGCTTGGTGAGGTAGTCGTCGGCGCCGGTGTCCAGCCCCTCCGCCTCGTCGTACTCGCCGTCCTTGGCGGTGAGCATCAGGATCGGCACGTCGTGGCCGGCGGCGCGGAGGGCGGCGCAGACGCGGTAGCCGTTCATGCCCGGCAGCATGATGTCGAGGATCACCAGGTCGTACGAGCCCTCACCCGCCTGGTGCAGTCCCTCGCGCCCGTCGTGGACGACGTCCACGGCGAAACCCTCGGCGGTCAGGCCCCGGGCGAGCGACAGGGCCAGCCGCTTCTCGTCCTCCACGATCAACAGGCGCATGCGCCCAGCCTCCCAAACGGAAGCTGAAGAGGCCTTCAGGCGGCTTCAGCCCGGCTTCAGCGCCCGTCGGGCAGATTGGAACCCGTCGAAACACGGTGTTGCAGTCGAAACCGGGAGGAAATCTCATGAAGCGCAACCTCGTCATCGCCACCGTCGCCGCCGCGGCTCTGATCGGAGGCGGTTCCGCGACGGCCCTCGCGGTCGCGGGCGACGACGACGGGCCGACGCGGCAGTCGAGTGCGCGGGACACGGAGGACGCCGCGGCGAAGGCCGCGAAGGTGACCGCCGCCGAGGCCATCGACACCGCTCTGGAGCACACTCCGGGGACCGCCGTCTCCGCGGACCTGGACGACGACGCGGGCGCCGTGGCGTGGGAGGTCGACGTCCTCGGCAAGGGGGACGCCGTGCACAGCGTCCGCGTCGACCCCGCCACCGGCAAGGTGCTCGGCTCCCAGGTCGAGACCGAGGACGACGCCGCCGAGGCCCGGGCCGCGCTGAAGGGCACGTCCACCTCGGCCGCCGAGGCCGCCCGCGCCGCCGCCGCGAAGGGGACGGTCACCTCCGTCGACCTGGAGGACGAGGGCGGCAGCGCCTGGGAGGCGGAGACGAGGTCCGCGAACGGCACCGAGCACGACTGGCGCGTCGACCCGCGGACGGCGAACGTGACCGCGGCCACCCCGGACGACGACTGACCGTCCCCGCCGCAGCCGAGGCGGGGGCCGGCGAGCCCGGCGCCGACGGGGTACCGCCTGCGCCCACCCGTGCCGCCCCTAGCGGCACGCCCGCCCGCAGTTTGGCCTGCCGGATGTGCACTGGGCCTGCCCGCAGCGCAATGGGTGCGTGCCCGCAGCCGCCGTACGGCGGGAGGGGCCGTGCCGGTACATCAGATGCCCGTTGCAGACCGGGCAGGCAACTCCGGGCCACCCCTGTGACGGAGTTCGGCGCCCGGCCTGCAACGGGCGGATGTACCGGCACGGCCCCGACCCACGTCGCACAAAAGGCGCCCCGCGTCGCACAAAAGGCGCCCCACGCCCGGCGAAGGCGCCCCGGCCCGCGTCAGCCCCGCGTCAGCCCCGCCACCAGCTCGTCCGCGGCACCGTAGGGATCCAGCTCCCCCGACACGATCCGCTCCGCCAGCGCGCTCAGCCGTCGGTCACCGTGCAGGTCCCCGATCCGCTCCCGCAGCGCCGTGACCGCGATCGTCTCGACCTCCCGAGCGGCCCGCGCGAGCCGCCGCTCGGCCAGCACCCCCCGCTCCTCCATCCACGCCCGGTGCTTCTCCAGGGCCTCGACGACCTCGTCGATGCCCTCCCCGCGCGCCGCCACCGTCTTCACGATCGGCGGCCGCCAGTCCCCCGGCCCCCGGGACTCCCCGAGCCCCAGCATGTGGTTCAGCTCCCGGGCCGTCGCGTCGGCCCCGTCCCGGTCCGCCTTGTTGACGACGTACACGTCACCGATCTCCAGGATCCCGGCCTTGGCCGCCTGGATCCCGTCCCCCATGCCGGGCGCGAGCAGCACCACCGACGTGTCGGCCTGCGAGGCGATCTCCACCTCGGACTGGCCGACACCGACGGTCTCGACGAGGACGACGTCGCAGCCCGCCGCGTCCAGGACCCGGATCGCCTGCGGGGCCGCCCAGGCGAGCCCGCCCAGGTGCCCGCGGGTGGCCATGGAGCGGATGTACACCCCGGGGTCGGACGCGTGCTCCGACATCCGCACCCGGTCCCCGAGCAGCGCACCCCCGGAGAACGGCGACGACGGGTCGACCGCCAGCACCCCGACCCGCCGGCCGAGCCGCCGGTACGCGGTGACCAGCGCCGACGTGGAGGTCGACTTGCCGACACCGGGCGACCCGGTGAGCCCCACGACGTAGGCGTTCCCCGCGAGCGGGGCGAGCGCCGACATGACCTCACGGAGCTGCTCGGACGCCCCCTCCACCAGGGAGATCAGCCGGGCCACGGCCCGCGGCCGCCCTTCCCTGGCCTGGGCCACCAGTGAGGAGACGTCCTGCATCACAGCTCCGTTCATTCAAGTCGTACGTAAGAGACGAACCGCAGCCCCGGCGGACCACCGGCCCACCGGACCGGCGTCAGGCCTTGGGTACCCGCACGATCAGCGCGTCACCCTGCCCGCCACCACCGCACAGCGCGGCCGCACCCACGCCGCCACCCCGCCGCTTCAGCTCCAGGGCGAGGTGCAGCACCAGCCGCGCGCCGGACATGCCGATCGGGTGCCCCAGGGCGATGGCACCACCGTTGACGTTCACCTTCTCCGTGGACACGCCGAGGTCCTTCATGGACTGCACGGCGACCGCGGCGAAGGCCTCGTTGATCTCGATCAGGTCAAGATCCCCGACGTCCAGCCCCTCCTTCTTCAGCGCGTGCTGGATGGCGTTGGAGGGCTGCGACTGCAACGAGTTGTCCGGCCCGGCCACGTTCCCGTGCGCACCGATCTCGGCGATCCACTCCAGGCCCAGCTCCTGCGCCTTGGCCTTGCTCATCACGACCACGGCCGCCGCACCGTCGGAGATCTGCGAGGCGCTGCCCGCGGTGATCGTGCCGTCCTTGGCGAAGGCGGGCCGCAGCTTGCCGAGCGACTCGGCGGTGGTCTCACCGCGGATGCCCTCGTCCTTGCTGAAGACGACGGGCTCGCCCTTGCGCTGGGGGATCTCGACCGGCGTGATCTCCGCCTCGAAGATGCCGTTCTTCTGGGCCGCGGCGGCACGCTGGTGGGAGAGCGCCGCGATCTCGTCCTGCTCGGGGCGGGCGATGCCGAGGCGGGTGTTGTGCTTCTCCGTCGACTCGCCCATGGCGATGTTCTCGAAGGCGTCGGTCAGTCCGTCGTACGCCATGGCGTCGAGCATCTCGACGGCACCGTACTTGTAGCCCTCGCGGGACTTGGGGAGCAGGTGCGGGGCGTTCGTCATGGACTCCTGGCCGCCGGCGACCACCACGTCGAATTCGCCGGCGCGAATGAGCTGGTCGGCGAGGGCGATGGCGTCGAGGCCCGACAGACAGACCTTGTTGATCGTGAGCGCCGGCACGCTCATCGGGATGCCGGCCTTGACCGCGGCCTGCCGCGCCGGGATCTGCCCCGCCCCGGCCTGCAGAACCTGGCCCATAATGACGTACTGCACCTGGTCGCCGCCGATTCCCGCACGGTCGAGGGCGGCCTTGATCGCGAATCCTCCGAGGTCGGCTCCGGAGAAGGACTTCAGCGAGCCGAGCAACCGTCCCATCGGGGTGCGGGCACCCGCGACGATCACGGAGGTCGTGCTGTTCGTTCCAGACATGAGGTGCGATCCCCTTCCAGCTTGCACAGCTGAGGAGTGAACGAGGGTTTACTCGAATGTACTGAGCGGTACGCCGGGCGTCATCGGGCGACGAGTGTGATCGCGCGCACGTTGCGTAACCACGCGAGGAGCGCTGCACTGGCTGCATGCTGACGCGAATCGACCACATCGGGATCGCCTGTTTCGACCTCGACAGGACTGTCGAGTTCTACCGTGCGACGTACGGCTTCGAAGTCTTCCACTCCGAGGTGAACGAAGAGCAGGGCGTGCGCGAGGCCATGCTCAAGATCAACGAGACGTCCGACGGCGGCGCCTCCTACCTCCAGCTGCTCGAACCCACCCGCGAGGACTCCGCCGTGGGCAAGTGGCTGGCCAAGAACGGCGAGGGCGTGCACCACATCGCCTTCGGCACGGCGGACGTCGACGCCGACGCGGCGGACATCAGGGACAAGGGCGTGCGGGTCCTCTACGACGAGCCCCGGATCGGGTCCATGGGCTCCCGGATCACCTTCCTCCACCCCAAGGATTGCCATGGCGTGCTGACAGAACTGGTCACTTCGGCGGCTGTTGAGTCACCTGAGCACTGACCTCCGTATATCTGGGCCGGTAGGGTTGGGGACGGCCGCCGCCACTTCGGGGCGGCCCGGGGCCTGTCGTTGGGCCGGCCCCGGGGTTCTGTCTGCGACAGGACCGAGGGCCGGGGTCCAGGTTTCGGGGGGCGAGCGTCGGGGCAGCAGCCCATGCTCCGCCGTTGATCTGACACCATTCCCCGGGGGCCCCGTTCGGCGGACGGACGGAGCTCGTTCGGAAAGACTTGCGACCAGGGGACGGATGGGACCGCGCAGTGCGGGGCTACGAACGCCAGGAGCGAGAGCCGGCGGCTGACGTCGACCACCTCTCTCGGTTCGAGGCCGAGATGGAGCGGCTGAAGACCGAGCGGGAGAAGGCCGTCCAGCACGCCGAGGACCTCGGCTATCAGGTCGAGGTGCTGCGCGCCAAGCTGCACGAGGCGCGCCGCAGTCTGGCGACCCGTCCTGCCTACGACGGCGCGGACATCGGCTACCAGGCCGAGCAGCTGCTCCGCAACGCCCAGATCCAGGCCGACCAGCTGCGCTCGGACGCCGAGCGGGAGCTGAGCCAGGCCCGCGCGCAGACGCAGCGCATCCTGCAGGAGCACGCCGAGCAGGCCGCCCGTCTCCAGGCGGAACTGCACCAGGAGGCGGTCACCCGCCGCCAGCAGCTCGACCAGGAGCTGGCCGAGCGCCGGCAGACCGTCGAGTCGCACGTCAACGAGAACGTGGCCTGGGCCGAGCAGTTGCGGGCCCGCACCGAGCAGCAGGCCCGCCGGCTCCTGGAGGAGTCGCGTGCGGAGGCCGACCAGGCGCTGGCCGCGGCCCGTGCCGAGGCCGAGCGGATCGCCGCCGAGGCCCGCCAGCGGCTCACGAACGACGCCGAGGCGGCCCGCGCGGAGGCCGAGCAGCTGCTGCGCCGGGCCCGTACGGACGCCGAGCGCCTGCTGAACGCCGCGTCGACGCAGGCGCAGGAGGCCACCGAGCACGCCGAGCAGCTCCGCAGTTCCACGGCGACGGAGTCGGACGCCGCCCGCCGCCAGGCCACCGAGCTGAGCCGGACCGCCGAGCAGCGCATGGCGGAGGCCGAGACGGCGCTGCGCGAGGCGCGCGCCGAGGCGGACAAGCTCGTCGCCGAGGCGAAGGAGGCCGCCGCCAAGGCGCTGTCCAGCGCGGAGTCGGCGAACGAGCAGCGCACGCGGACCGCGAAGGAGCAGGTCGCCCGGCTGGTCAGCGAGGCCACCAAGGAGGCCGAGACCACCAAGGCGGACGCCGAGCAGCTCGTCGCGGACGCCAAGGCGGCGGCCGAGAAGATCGTCGCGGAGGCCGAGGAGAACGCGCGCAGCCTCACCGCCGAGGAGACCGCCTCGCAGCTCGCCAAGGCGGCGCGGACGGCCGAGGAGGTCCTCGACAAGGCTTCCGAGGACGCCAAGAAGACCACCAGGGCGGCGACCGAGGAGGCCGAGCGGATCCGCTCCGAGGCGGAGGCCGAGGCGGACCGGCTCCGGGCGCAGGCGCACGACATCGCCGAGGAGCTCAAGGGCGCGGCGAAGGACGACACCAAGGAGTACCGCGCCAAGACGGTCGAGCTGCAGGAGGAGGCGCGCAGGCTGCGCGGCGACGCCGAGCAGCTGCGTGCCGACGCGGTCTCCGAGGGCGAGCGGATCCGCAGCGAGGCCCGGCGCGAGGCCGTCCAGCAGATCGAGGAGGCGGCGAGGACCGCCGAGGAGCTGCTCGCCAAGGCGAAGGCGGACGCGGACGAGCTGCGGACGACCGCCACGGCGGACAGCGAGCGGGTGCGCACCGAGGCCATCGAGCGGGCGACGACGCTGCGCCGGCAGGCCGAGGAGACGCTGGAGCGCACGCGCGCCGAGGCGGAGCGGTACCGGGCGGAGGCCGTCGAGCGGTCCGAGGGCATCACGGCGGATGCCGAGCGGGCCGCGCAGGAGC
Organism: Streptomyces sp. NPDC026417; assembly: GCF_055567695.1. NCBI lineage: Bacteria > Bacillati > Actinomycetota > Actinomycetes > Kitasatosporales > Streptomycetaceae > Streptomyces > Streptomyces sp. NPDC026417. Next base: position 222,308 of record NZ_JBVHPY010000005.1, on the reverse strand, counting down.
TGCGCGAGGAGACCGAGCGGGCCGTGACGGCCCGGCGGGCCGACGCCGCCGAGGAGCTGAACCGGCTGCGCACGGAGGCCGAGGAGCGGCTCACCGCGGCCGAGCAGGCCCTGACGGACGCGCGCGCGGAGGCCGAGCGGATCCGCCGCGAGGCCGCCGACGAGGCGGAGCGGCTGCGCACCGAGGCCGCCGAGCGGATCCGTACGCTGCAGGCGCAGGCCGAGGCGGAGGCGGAGCGGCTGCGCACCGAGGCGGCGGCGGACGCGTCCGCGTCGCGGGCCGAGGCGGAGAACATCGCCGTACGGCTGCGTTCGGAGGCCGCGGCGGAGGCCGAGCGGCTGAAGGCGGAGGCCCAGGACACCGCCGATCGGGTACGGGCGGAGGCGCAGGCCGCCGCGGAGCGGCTGGCGAGCGAGGGCGCCGAAACGCTGGCCGCCGCGCAGGAGGAGGCCGCCCGGCGCCGTCGCGAGGCCGAGGAACTCCTCGGCTCGGCGCGTCAGGAGGCCGACCAGGAGCGCGAGCGGGCCCGCGAGCAGAGCGAGGAGCTGCTGGCGTCGGCGCGCACCCGGGTGGACGAGGCCCAGGCCGAGGCCGTCCGGCTGGTCGAGGAGGCCGACCGGCGTGCGACCGAGATGGTCACGAGCGCCGAGCAGACCGCGCAGCAGGTCCGCGACTCCGTGGCCGGGCTGCACGAGCAGGCGCAGGACGAGATCGCCGGGCTGCGGTCGGCGGCCGAGCACGTGGCGGACCGTACGCGGAGCGAGGCGCAGGAGGAGGCGGACCGGGTCCGCGCCGACGCGTACGCCGAGCGGGAGCGCGCGTCCGAGGACGCGACGCGCATCCGGCGGGAGGCGTCCGAGGAGTCGGAGGCCGCCAAGTCCCTTGCGGAGCGCACCGTTGCGGAGGCGATCGCCGAGTCCGAGCGGCTGCGCTCGGATGCCGCGGAGCACGCCCAGCGGGTCCGCACGGAGGCGTCCGACACGATCGCGAACGCCGATCAGGACGCGTCGCGGACCCGTGCGGAGGCGCGTGAGGACGCGAACCGGATCCGTTCGGACGCGGCGACGCAGGCGGACACCCTCATCGGCGAGGCGCGGTCCGAGGCGGAGCGGCTGGCGGCGGAGACGGCCGCGGAGGCCGAGCGGGTGCGGACGGAGTCCGTCTCGAAGGCCGAGAAGCTCATCTCGGACGCGACCGGTGACGCGGAGCGGCTGCGCGCCGAGGCCGCCGAGACGGTCGGCTCCGCGCAGCAGCACGCGGAGCGGATCCGCTCCGAGGCGGAGCGGGTCAAGGCGGAGGCGGCTGCGGAGGCCGAGCGGGTCACGACGGTCGCGCGCGAGAAGGCGGAGCGGACGCTGGACGAGGCCCGCAAGGAGGCCAACAAGCGGCGTTCGGAGGCGGCCGAGCAGGTCGACACGCTGATCTCGGAGACGGCCGCGGAGGCGGACAAGCTCCTGGCGGAGGCGCAGCAGACCGCGCAGAAGACCACGGCGGACGCCGAGGGCCAGGCCGACACGATGGTGGGCGCGGCCCGCAACGAGGCCGAGCGGCTGGTGTCCGAGGCGACGGTCGAGGGCAACTCGCTGGTGGAGCGGGCCCGTACGGACGCCGACGAGCTGCTGGTCGGCGCGCGCCGGGACGCCACGGCCATAAGGGAGCGCGCGGAGGAGCTGCGGGACCGCATCACCTCCGAGATCGAGGAGCTGCACGACCGGGCGCGCCGGGAGTCGGCGGAGACGATGAAGACGGCGGGCGAGCGCTGCGACGCGCTGGTGAAGGCCGCCGAGGACCAGCTCTCCGAGGCCGAGGCGAAGGCGAAGGACCTGGTCGCGGAGGCCAACTCCGAGGCGAGCAAGGTGCGGATCGCCGCCGTGAAGAAGGCGGAGGGGCTCCTCAAGGAGGCCGAGCAGAAGAAGAACTCGCTCGTCGCCGAGGCCACGAAGATCAAGGCCGATGCCGAGCTGGAGGCGCGGCGGATGGTCGAGGAGGGCAAGCGCGAGCTCGACGTGCTGGTCCGTCGGCGCGAGGACATCAACGCCGAGATCTCCCGTGTCCAGGACGTCCTGGAGGCGTTGGAATCCTTCGAGGCCCCGTCCGCCGGCAAGGACGGCGGGGTCAAGGCGGGCGCCGCCGTCGGGGCGCCCAGATCGGGTGGCAAGACGTCAGAGGGCTAGCGGACGGCAGCCGTTCCGCGCTTGGCCAGGACCTTTGGGACGGCGGCTGGCAAGCTCTCCGACGGTCAGCCACCCGAAAGGAGTGTCATTCTCCAGATCAAACACGTATCCGCTCGATGACTCACCGCTTTGGCCCCTAGGATTCCCTCTATCACCTCACCGGTCTCATTCGACAGGAACCCCATGAGCGACACTTCCCCCTACGGCTTCGAGCTTGTGCGGCGTGGGTACGACCGCGCTCAGGTGGACGAACGCATTTCGAAGCTCGTCTCCGACCGTGACAGCGCTCTGGCCCGTATCACTGCTCTCGAAAAGCGCATCGAGGAACTCCACCTCGAGACGCAGAACGCCCAGGCCCAGGTCAGCGACGCGGAGCCGTCGTACGCGGGTCTCGGCGCGCGCGTCGAGAAGATCCTCCGTCTCGCCGAGGAGGAGGCGAAGGACCTGCGCGAGGAGGCCCGTCGCGCGTCCGAGCAGCACCGCGAGCTCGCCGAGTCGGCGGCCCAGCAGGTGCGCAACGACGCAGAATCGTTCGCTGCGGACCGCAAGGCCAAGGCGGAGGACGAGGGCGTCCGGATCGTCGAGAAGGCCAAGAGCGACGCCTCCCAGCTGCGTTCCGAGGCGCAGAAGGACGCGCAGTCGAAGCGTGAGGAGGCGGACGCCCTCTTCGAGGAGACCCGTGCCAAGGCCGCGCAGGCGGCGGCGGACTTCGAGACGAACCTGGCGAAGCGCCGCGAGCAGTCGGAGCGCGACCTCGCGTCCCGTCAGGCGAAGGCCGAGAAGCGTCTCGCGGAGATCGAGCACCGCGCCGAGCAGCTGCGCCTGGAGGCCGAGAAGCTGCGGACGGACGCGGAGCGCCGTGCCCGCCAGACGGTGGAGACCGCTCAGCGCCAGGCCGAGGACATCGTGGCGGACGCGAACGCGAAGGCGGACCGGATCCGTTCGGAGTCCGAGCGCGAGCTGGCGGCGCTCACCAACCGCCGCGACTCCATCAACGCGCAGCTCACGAACGTCCGCGAGATGCTCGCGACGCTCACGGGTGCCGCGGTGGCCGCGGCCGGCACGCCCGCCGAGGACGAGCCGATCTCGCGTGGGGTTCCCGCGCAGCAGTCCCGCTAGCCGGTAGCGGAGCACAGCGACAGCACGGGCCCGTGCCTCCTTTCGGGGGCGCGGGCCTTCGTCGTACCGGCTTCTCGCTGCGGTGGCAGGGCCCTGGGGCCCGTTCTAACGTGGCCGCATGATCGAGCTCGAGGGGCTGACCAAGCGGTACGGCGAGAAGGTGGCGGTCAACAACCTGACGTTCGCCGTCAGACCGGGCATCGTCACCGGTTTCCTCGGGCCCAACGGGGCGGGGAAGTCGACCACGATGCGGATGATGCTCGGGCTCGACCGTCCGACGTCGGGCGATGTCCGGATCGACGGTCAGCATTACGACCGGCTCAAGGATCCGCTGCGGTACATCGGGGCGCTGCTGGACGCCAAGGCGATGCACGGCGGCCGCAGCGCCTTCAACCACCTGCTGTGTCTGGCGCAGAGCAACGGCATTCCGCGGGCGCGGGTCGACGAGGTCCTCGACACGGTGGGGCTCACCTCGGTCGCCCGGAAGAAGGCGAAGGGGTTCTCCCTCGGCATGGGCCAGCGGCTGGGGATCGCGGGCGCGCTGCTGGGCGATCCGCGGATCCTGATGTTCGACGAGCCGGTCAACGGGCTCGACCCCGAGGGCATCCACTGGATCCGCACGCTGATGAAGTCCCTTGCCGCGCAGGGCCGTACGGTCTTCGTCTCGTCGCACCTGATGAGCGAGATGGCGCTCACCGCCGATCACCTCGTCGTCATCGGCCGGGGCCGACTGCTCGCGGACACGTCCATGGCGGACTTCATCGCGCAGAACTCGCGCTCGTACGTGCGGGTGCGCTCGCCCCAGCGCGAGGCGCTGCTCGACGTGCTGCACCGGGCGGGGGTCACGGTTCTGGAGGTGGGCGACGGGACGCTGGAGGCGGACGGGGTGGGGCCGGAGGAGATCGGTGAGCTGGCCGCGCGGCACCAACTCGTGCTGCACGAGCTGAGCCCGCAGCGGGCGTCACTGGAGGAGGCCTTCATGCAGCTGACGGCGGAGACGGTGGAGTACCACGCGCACACCGGGCCCCCGCTCGCCGGGAGCGAGGAGCCGCCGCAGGCCGTGCCGTCGGGACGGCAGCAGTGGGGCAGCGACTGGAAGAGGGGCTGACGATGGCGGCGACGCAGGTCATCAGGTCCGAGTGGACCAAGATCCGTTCGGTGGCGTCCACGGTCTGGACGCTGAGTCTCGCCCTGGTCGTCACGGTCGCGCTCGGCATCCTGATCTCGCTGCTGTCCAAGAACGAGTTCGACGACATGAGCGAGCGGGACCGGCTGTCCTTCGACCCGACGTTCATCAGCTTCGCCGGGATGAGCCTCGGTCAGCTGGCGATGATCGTGTTCGGGGTGCTGGTCGTCTCGAACGAGTACAGCACCGGCATGATCCGCACCTCGCTCGCGGCGGTGCCGCAGCGCGGCTCGTTCCTCTTCAGCAAGATCGCCGTGGCGACCGGTCTCGCCCTGGTGGTCGGCCTCGTCACCAGTTTCGTCGCGTTCTCCCTCGGCCAGGCGGTGCTGGGTTCGCACCGGGCGTCGATCGGCGACCCGGGCGTCCTGCGGGCAGTGATCGGCGGGGGCCTCTACATGACGCTCATCGCCGTGTTCTCGATGGGCGTCGCGACGATGCTCCGCAGCCCGATGCTCTCCCTGGGCATCCTGATGCCGTTCTTCTTCCTGATCTCGGCGATCCTCGGCAACGTCTCCGCCACCAAGAAGGTCGGCCGCTGGCTCCCGGACCAGGCGGGGAGCCGGATCCTGCAGGTGGTGACGCCGCTGGACGACGACACCCCGTACGGCCCGTGGGGCGGCCTGGGCATCATGGTGCTGTGGGTGGCGGCGGCGCTGATCGGCGGGTACGTGCTGCTGAGGAAGCGGGACGCGTAGGGGTGTGGTGACGGCGACGAAGCGGACGCTCCTATTCCGTATCTCGTCTGACCAGCCGCGACACGTACCTGACAAAGAAGGCCACGCAGCGCCCACCTGAACCCTCGTGACCTGCGCGGTTTTACTCAGTCTTGAGTGGAACCGTCAGCGCCCGGATATCCTCCTAACCCTTACGGGGGCGTGTGCCCCGTCGTCCTGAACCTTTCGATGGGTGCGGAGCATGATCGAGGCAGTCGGCCTGACGAAGCGCTATGGCGCCAAGACGGCCGTGTACAACCTTTCCTTCCAGGTGCGGCCGGGTGCCGTCACCGGCTTCCTCGGGCCCAACGGCTCGGGCAAGTCGACGACGATGCGCATGATCCTCGGCCTGGACAACCCCACCTCGGGGCAGGTGACGATCGGCGGCTTCCCGTACCGCAAGCTGCCCAACGCCCCCCGCCAGGTCGGTGCGCTGCTGGACGCCAAGGCGGTGCACGGCGGCCGGCACGCCCGCAACCACCTGCTCTGCCTCGCGCAGCTGTCGGGCATCCCCGCCCGCCGCGTGGACGAGGTCCTCGGCGTGGTCGGCCTGCAGGACGTCGCCAAGAAGCGCTCCAAGGGCTTCTCCCTCGGCATGGGCCAGCGGCTCGGCATCGCCGCCGCCCTCCTCGGCGATCCCCAGGTGCTGCTCTTCGACGAGCCGGTCAACGGCCTCGATCCCGAGGGCATCCTCTGGGTGCGCAACCTGATGAAGTCGCTCGCCGCCGAGGGGCGCACGGTCTTCGTCTCGTCCCACCTGATGAGCGAGATGGCGCTCACCGCCGACCACCTCATCGTGATCGGCCGGGGCCAGCTGCTCGCCGACTCCAACATCCGCGACTTCATCTCGCACAACTCGGCCGACTTCGCCCGGGTCCGCACCCCGGACACCGAGCCGCAGCTGCGGGAGAAGCTGACGGCCGCGCTGACCGAGGCCGGCGGCCAGGTGCTGCCCGAACAGGACGGCGCGCTGCGCGTGATGGGCCTGCCGCTTCCCCGCATCAGCGACCTCGCCCACTCCGCGGACGTACGCCTGTGGGAGCTGTCGCCGCACCAGGCGTCGCTGGAGGAGGCGTACATGCGGATGACGCAGGGCGCCGTCGACTACCGCTCGACCATCGACCAGAAGGCCGGGCTCCAGCAGGAGCTGCCGCCGGGTGCGATGCCCCCGGGTGTCATGGCGCCGCAGATGCCGGTACCGGGCCAGGGCCAGCCGGGCTGGTACGCCCCGCCGCCGCCCCAGCAGGGCGGCCAGCCGTTCGCGATGCCGCAGGGCCAGCCTGCGGCGGGCCCGTACGGCGCCCCCGCGGCCCCCGCCGCCGGTCAGCCCAACCCCTATGCCCAGGCCGCGCCCCAGGCCCCCGCAGGGCCCTCCGCGGCGCCCGCCGCGCCCTCTGCCGCTCCCGACCTGAACAAGCGCGACAGCGAGGACCCCCGATGAGCACGCCCCAGCCCCCGATGCCGCAGCAGACCGCGCCCGCTCCCCACTGGCAGGCGCCCGGCGGTTCGTACACCTCGCCGATCCCGGTCACCCGTACCCACCTCGGGCACGCGCTGGCCTCCGAGTGGACGAAGATCAAGTCGGTGCGCTCCACGATGTGGACGCTCGGCGTGTTCCTGCTCCTGGTGGTCGGCATCGGCTTCCTGGTCGCCGTCCAGACGGAGGACGTGGACTACTCCGACGTCCCGTACACGATCCCGGCGTTCTTCGGCCTGATCCTCGGGCAGATCTGCCTGATCACCTTGGGCGTCCTGGTGGTCTCCTCGGAGTACGGCACGGGCATGATCCGTACGACGTTCACGGCCTCGCCGCAGCGTCACCGGGTGCTCGCCGCGAAGCTCCTGATCTTCTTCGCGGTCGCGTTCGCCGTGTCCGCCTTCGCCATCGGCCTGGTCGGCCTGATGACGTCGGGCCTGCACGGCGGTTCCTCGGACAACGAGTGGGGCGGCACGGTGCTCAAGGGCGCCCTGTACGTCTCGCTGCTCGGGGTGCTGGCCCTCGCCGTCGGCTCGATGCTGCGGCACTCGGCCGGTGCGATCACCACGATGCTGGGTGTCGTGCTGGTGCCCGCGATCATGCCCGCGTTCCTGATGATGTCCGAGAGCATGCGCAGCATCGGCGAGAAGATGATGGACTACAACGCGCCCAACTCCCTCGCCAAGATCTTCGAGTTGGACAACGAGAGCGGTGGCGGCACCGCTCAACTCGGCCTGCTGGCCGGGGTGACGGCCGCGGCGATCGCCGGCGCCTTCGTCCTGCTGGAGCGACGGGACGTCTGAGACGCCCGGCCGCCGCCCGCGCCCGTGACCGCCGGTGGGCGGTACGGGGTTCAGAATCTCGGCGCGTTACGGGACCGCTGCACCCGCGAGGTGCGGCGGTCCTTCGCGTTCCAGCAGGCCTTGTGCCAGTGGCGCCGCTCGTCCACCCCGGAGTGCTCGGGCCACGCCACGACATGCGGGACACCCGAGGGAATCAGCTGGTCGCAGCCCGGGCAGCGGTACGTCTTGCCCTGGGCGCTCGCGCCCGCCACGTGGCGCACGCTCCACTCCTCGCCCCGCCAGCTCTCCGTGGACTGCCAGCCCCCGTAGCGCCCGGAGCGCTCGTCCTGGTCCGCGGACCCGCTCGGGCCGGACGAGCCGGCGCCCTTCGGACGGTTGCGACGCGGGGACACAGGACACCTCACGGAGCTATACAGGGAGCAGGAGCCGCGTCCAGCCTACGCGGCGGCCACCCGGGTACGCGTACTCCACCAACCCCCTCCGACCCCCACCGACCGGCTCATTCTGCAGACAATCCGGAAATCTCCCCGGCAACCCGTGTCCTCGGCACGTGTCAGGGGGTTATGCCGGTGGGGAAGCTCCGCGTCGGTGCCAAGGAGGCAGGAGTGCGATGCGCGTAGGAAGTTTTGTACTGGCGGCCCAGTTCCCGGGCCAGGGCCAGGGGGAGGCCCTGCACCGTGCGGTGCGGTCGGCCGAAGTGGCGGAGGAGGCGGGGCTCGACTCGGTGTGGCTGGCCGAGCACCACTTCGTGCCGTACGGCACGTGCCCGTCGGCCGTCACCCTGGCCGCGCTGCTGCTGGGCCGCACGCGGCGGATCCGGGTCGGTACGGCGGTGAGCGTACTGCCGACCGTCCATCCCGTGGCACTCGGCGAACAGGCCGCCCTGCTGCACGTGACATCCGGCGGGCGGTTCTCGCTGGGCGTGGGCCGCGGCGGCCCCTGGGTGGACCTGGAGGTCTTCGGCTCGGGTCTGGAGGCATACGAGAAGGGCTTCCCGGAATCACTCGATCTGCTGGTGCGCTGGCTGCGCGAACCGTCCGTCGCGGGCACCGGGGAGCGGTTCGCCTTCCGGGAAGTCCCGGTCGTGCCGCGGCCGTCGGAGGCGCTGGACTGTGTGGCGGGCCCCGAGGTGGTCGTCGCCTGCACCTCGCCCGCCAGTGTCCGGCTGGCCGCCGAGCGCGGGCTGCCGATGCTCCTGGGGATGCACGTCGGCGACGAGGAGAAGGCCGAAATGGTGGCGTTCTGGCGGCGGCACGCCCGTGCCGCGGGCCGGCCGGGCGACGAGATCCTGACCGCCGGTCATGTCTCGGCGGGTGTCTGCCAGATCGCCGACCGCCGCACGGACGCGGCGGAGACCCTGCTGAAGGCGATGCCCGGCTGGCTGAAGCAGGGGCTGGACGCCCATGTGACCGTGGACGGCCGCGCCCGCAGCATGCGGGACCCCTGGGCGTACACCGAACTGCTCTGCGGGCTGCACCCCGTGGGGACTCCGAGGCTGTGCGCCGACCGCCTCGCGGCGACGTCGGAGCGCACCGGCATCTCCCGCTTCGCCCTGCTGGTCGAGGGCTCGGGGGATCTCGCGACGACCGAGGAGAACGTACGCCGGCTCGGCGCCGAGGTGCTCCCCCACCTCGGCTGAGCCCACCGGCCCTCGCTCGGCGGCCGGCCCCTCGCGGGGCCCGCCGGTTCGCCGAGCCGACCGGCCCTTCGGGGAGCTTGCCGCCCCAGTACAGATGCACCTCCCGCGTACGGAGCGGCAAGCAGTGCGGCTCGGTGCGTCAGCAGTCCCGGAACTCCGGCGACTGGTTCAGCAACTGGCTGCGGACCGACGTGAAGCGTGCCAGCGTGTCGTCCACCGTGGCGTCCAACGGGAACACCGCGACCCGGTGGCAGTTCTGGAAGGCCAGCCGCACTCCGAAGTGCCGCTGCAGCGCGCCGCGTATCGCGTCACTCGCGAGCGCACGCAGCAGCTGGCCACGTGCCTGCTCGTCCGGCGGCGGCGTCTGGTTGTCGGCGAAGTTGCCGCCGTCCACCTTCAGCTGGGCCGCCAGGGAGCTGATCATCTCCCACGCATAGGGCAGGGAGGTCCGGACGCAGTCGACGAAGTCAGCTTCGTCGACCTCGCCTCGCTCGGCCTGTTCGAGTAGGGCCGGTGAGACGTCGAGCGACATGGGTACTCCTCTCGCACCCCCAGAGGAACGGGGGTTGACGGACAGGGCGGAAGACCGCGACATCAGACACGCTGCGTACACGCATCGCGACCTCCCGTTTATACGGTAGGCAACGGACGATGGCGGCACCAGGAGAATGCCCACACAGCGAACAACCGGTAGGCACACAATCGGCCAGTACCGAACACGGGTGATCCAGGGCAAAGGGACGTGTTCGAAAGGCCTCGCGGTGCGTGCGGGGCCGGGGAGACGCGGGCGAATCGCGTGCAGAGGTGGGCTTCGAGTAGCGTTGCCGACCATGCGTCTCGTCATCGCCCGGTGCTCCGTCGACTACGCGGGCCGGCTCACCGCCCATCTCCCGTCCGCCCCCCGCCTCATCCTCGTGAAGGCGGACGGCAGCGTCTCCATCCATGCGGACGACCGGGCCTACAAGCCCCTCAACTGGATGTCGCCGCCCTGCACGCTGAAGGAGGGGTCCGGCGACGAGGAAGGCGTGTGGACCGTCGTCAACAAGGCCGGCGAGAAGCTCATCATCACGATGGAGGAGGTCCTCCACGACTCCTCGCACGAGCTGGGCGTGGACCCGGGCCTGATCAAGGACGGCGTGGAAGCGCACCTTCAGGAGCTGCTCGCGGACCGCATCGAGACGCTCGGCGAGGGCTACTCGCTCATCCGCCGCGAGTACATGACGGCCATCGGCCCCGTCGACATCCTCTGCCGCGACGCCGAGGGGCAGACCGTGGCCATCGAGATCAAGCGGCGCGGCGAGATCGACGGCGTGGAGCAACTCACGCGCTATCTGGAGCTGTTGAACCGCGACCCGCATCTCGCGCCGGTGCGCGGCATCTTCGCCGCCCAGGAGATCAAGCCGCAGGCCCGCGTCCTCGCCACGGACCGCGGGATCGGCTGCACGGTCCTGGACTACAACGCGCTGCGCGGCATCGAGGACGACAAGCTGCGGCTGTTCTGAGTCCCGGCCGCGCGCCCGTACGGAGGGCGGCGACGGCGGGAGGGCCGGGTCCGTCTTCTCGGACCCGGCCCTCCCGCCGTTCCGCTCACATCACCGGCGTGCCGTCAAAGGACCCGGCCGGGCCGCTGGCGGAGCTGGTCGCCGGCCCGCTGGCGGAGTCCGAGGTGGACGGGGTCGACGGCGTGCCGCTCGGCGAGGTGGACGGCGAGGGCGACGGCGAGTGACTCGTCGGCGGCTTGCTGGTCGGCGGCTTCGGCGACGAGGGCTTCGGTGAGGACGGAGGCTTGGTGGTGGGCGACTTGGAGGGCGACTTCGTCGGATCCGCCCTCTTCGTCCCGCTCGGGTCGTCCGACGGCTCCCCGCCGGCGGACGGCGTCGGGTCGTCCGAGGTCCCGTAGGTGCCGTCCGGACCCGGGTCCGTGGGCTCGGCCGACGCCCCCGCGTCCCCGGTGTCCTTGTCCGTCTCGTCGGCGCCGAGGCCGTCGTCGGTGCCCTGGCTGACCGAGGGATTGACGCCGACCTGCTCGGACGGGTTGTCGTTGTTGTCGGAGGTCATGCCGAGCGTGACCACCGTGCCGAGGACCGCCGCCAGCAGCGCACCGGAGCCCGCGGCGACCAGATTGCGGCGGGTCCCGCCGACCAGGCCCTTGATGCCGCCGGCCCGCGGCGCGGGCGCCGGACCGGTGGGCCGCTGGGTGACGAGCGTCGACGCCTCGGGCGCGGCGGGCAGGGCGAACGCGGCGGGTACGCCGGAGGGCGGCGACGCGGGCTCCTCGCCGCGCGCGTCCGGCACCTCCTCCCCGGACACGGTTCCGGCACCGGGCTGCACGGCCCCGGAGCGGTCCGCGACCAGCGCGAGGGCGCGGCGGCCGGCGACGGTGCCGCGCTTGTCGGCGAGGGCGCCGCGGAGCCCGATGGAGGCCTCCAGCTCGGCGCGGGAGCGGTCCAGCTGGCCGCCGCAGAGCGCGAGGATGCCCAACTCGTGATGGAAGTAGGCCTGATCCGGAACCTCGCCGGCGAGCCGGGACGCCTCCGCACCGGCGCGCAGCGTCCGTTCCCAGGCGCTCCAGTGCAGACCGGCGGCGAGCGCGGGCGCCGCCGTGCGGGCGAGCTGTACGGAGATGCTCTCCTCGTCGTCGAGCGGAGCCGTGGTGAGGGGCACCAGCAGGGTCAGGGCGGCGAGGATCGCGTCCGCCTCCGCGCAGACCCGTTCGGGGGTGACGGAGGGGTGCCCGGCCCACCAGGTGTAGTGGCGGGCGGCGGTGAGCGCGTGCTCCTCGATGTCGTCCGTGTACCCGGCGGCCTCCAGCTGGGCCTGCACGCCGGCCGCGAGGCGGTAGCGCGACCCGACCGGGGAGACCAGGGCGCAGCTCGCGAGTTCGGCGAGGGCGGCGTCGGCGTGGGTGTCGCCCACGAGGGCGGGCAGGTGGGCCTGGTGGGGCACCTCGCCGCCGAGCGCGACCGCGAAGCGCAGGGTGGCGCGCGCCGACTCGCTGAGCCGGGAGGCGAGCAGCGCGGCGGGCGCGGCGCCCTCGGCGAGCGAGGGCAGCGGGACGACGGGGGCGTCCTCGACTGCGGAGGGCGCGTCGGCGGGCTGGTCCTCGTAGTACCCGAACGCGTCGGGGGCCTGCGGGTCGGACAACTGGTCGCGCTGCCGCAGCAGGGCGCCGGCCTGGACGAAGCGCAGGGGCAGGCCCTCTGACTCGAACCAGAGGTCGCCCGCCCAGTTCGACTCGTCCTCGGTCAGGACGCGGCCGACGGCCCGCTCCAGGAGTTCGAGGCCGCCGCTGCGGTCGAGGCCGCCGAGGAACACCTCTTCGAGGAGGGAGTCGGCGGACGGCGCGGGGACGTCGGGCGTCGCGGCGACGACGAAGGCGCACTCGGGGGTGGCGTCGAGCAGTTCGTCGAGGGAGCTGCCGCCGAACTCCAGGTCGTCGAGGACGACGACGGCGCCGATCTCGTGGACGAGCCCGAGCAGCTCCTCCCGTTCGGGCCGGTGCCGGGGCGCGTCGTAGACGGCGGCGAACAGGTCGTGGAGTACGTCGCTCGCGGTGCGCCGGTAGCCGGTGAGGCGCACGACGCCGTCGGGCGCGAGGTCGGCGCAGTCGTCGGCGACGGCGTCCAGGAGTGCGGTGCGGCCGGAGCCCGCGGGGCCGGTGAGGCGTACCGAGCGGCCGCGGGCGAGCAGTCGGACGAGGCGCTCGCGCTCCTCCTGGCGTTCCAGGAGCGGCAGCCGGGCCTGGGCGGGGCCCGCCGGCACCGGCGGCTGGGCGGAGCGGGCCCGTTCGGCGCGCTCGGCGGCGCCGAGTTTCGCCGGCCGGGTGCGGCGCTCGCCCGGCGGGCAGTTCTCTATCTCGCTGCCGTCGACGGGGTTGACGGTGAGCAGGAAGTCGCCGGAGACGACCTGGACGGTGCGGGCGAGTGCCGGTGTGGGCTGGCCGAAGTCCGAGGTGAGTGCCTCGCGCGGCGGACGCTGCCGAGGCGCCCGGCCGTCGTCGTCATGACCGTACTCTGCGGATTCCCGGTGGTTCGGGTCCATGATGTCCTGCCCCCCAAAAGCGTCGGGTGCCGAGCCCCTCCCGGCCTTGCTGCACACCGCGCTGTCGCTTCTGGTCCGGTGCCCGCTCCAGGGGTTCAGACGGCGGGCACGCGAACCCTAAACCTTCGCTCAGTATCAGGGAACAGCCGGGGTACCGCGCCGCCCGAGACGTCACAGCTTCGTGAGGATTGCGCCGGGTACGCCGCGTGCGTGGGGTCAGACCCGGGGCAGGGACTCGACCCCGATACCGCCCTCGATCGCCAGGATGCGGTGCAGTCGGGTGGCCACCAGGAGGCGCTGCATCTGTGGCGGTACGCCGCGCAGCACGAGCCGCCGGCCGCACCGCCCGGCCCGTCGGTGGGCTCCCATGATGACGCCGAGTCCGGTGGCGTCCCAGGAGTCCAGCTCGGACAGGTCGAGCACCAGGTCGCCGACTCCGTCGTCGACGGCCGAGTGCAGGACCGTACGGGCGTCCGCCGCGCTGCGGACGTCGAGGCGGCCCCCGACGACCAGCTCGGCGTGGTCGCCCCTGATGTACATATGCGCTCCCCGAGAGTGCGTTTCGTACTCCGCGTCTGTCTGTCTGCGTATGACTGTGTGCACCGTCTGACTGCCCTGAGGGCGCAGAGGTTGCCGTCTGTAAGCGAACCGATACCGAATTCACCCTGGGGGGTGATGGCCGGAAGGGCCGTACGGATTCAGTGCTTGTAGAAGCCCTGCCCGCTCTTGCGTCCGATGTCACCGGCGTCAACCATCCGGCGCATCAGCTCCGGCGGCGCGAACTTCTCGTCCTGCGACTCCGTGTAGATGTTGCCGGTCGCGTGGAGCAGGATGTCGACGCCCGTGAGGTCGGCCGTGGCCAGGGGTCCCATGGCGTGCCCGAAGCCCAGCTTGCAGGCGAGGTCGATGTCCTCGGCGGTCGCCACGCCCGACTCGTACAGCTTGGCCGCCTCGACGACGAGCGCCGAGATGAGTCGGGTGGTCACGAAGCCGGCGACGTCACGGTTGACGACGATGCAGGTCTTGCCGACGGACTCGGCGAACTCCCGCGTGATGGCGAGGGTTTCGTCGCTCGTCTTGTAGCCGCGCACCAGCTCGCACAGCTGCATCATCGGGACCGGCGAGAAGAAGTGGGCGCCGACCACGCGCTCCGGCCGCTCCGTCACCGCCGCGATCTTGGTGATCGGGATGGCGGACGTGTTGGAGGCGAGGACCGTGTCGTCGCGGACGAGCTTGTCCAGCGTCCGGAAGATCTCGTGCTTGACCTCGAGCTTCTCGAACACGGCCTCCACGACGATGTCGGCGTCGGCGGCCGCGTCGAGGTCGGTGCTGGTGGTGATGCGCCCGAGCGCGGCTTCGGCGTCCTCCGCCGACAGCTTGCCCTTGCTCACGAACTTGTCGTACGACGCCTTGATGCCGTCGGTGCCACGGGTCAGCGCCTCGTCGGTGACGTCACGCAGAACGACGTCCCAGCCCGCCTGTGCGGATACCTGGGCGATACCGGACCCCATGAGTCCGGCTCCGATGACGGCGAGCTTCCGTGCCACTCCGACTCCCCTTAACACGCTGTTTATGTAGCCTCTCCGGCGGACCCTAGCGCTCGTGAGGGCCGCTGTGACCGGTAAGTAATGCGCGTCACGTCTCATCTGACGGACATCACACCGGCATGGGTCATCCGGGTGCACGGACGGCGTAGTTGAGCACCTTCTCGCTCAGCAGGTCCTCCATCTCGTCCAGGAGCACCAGCGTCTCGCGGGACACTTCGCCCGGATCGCGCCCCTGCACCATCTCCCGCCCGATGGACCCCATGACCGTGTGGTGCAGCCAGTTGAGCTGACCCGCCATCAGGGCCGGCAGGGTGTCGTCGGCGTCCGCGCCGGTCTCCTCGCGCAGGGTCGCCTCCAGGCTGTCCTGGACCTCCTGCTGGATGCTCCACAACCGGGACCGCAGCGGCGGCGCCTCCTGGATGACCTTCATGAAGCGGGCGTAGCCCTTCATCAGGCCGACCCGGGGGGAGACCGCCTCGACCTCCCCGCGCAGCTCCCGCAGCACGGCCGCGGCGGCCGACTCCCCGACGTCCCGGCCGCGCACCCAGCGCGAGAGGCGGTCGACCACTCCCTGGCTGCGGTCGAGGAAGAGGTCCTCCTTCGTCGCGAAGTAGTTGTAGACCGTGTTCACGGAGACGTCGGCGGCCTCCGCGACGTCGGCGATCGTGACGGTCAGGAAGCCGCGCTCCAGGAACAGCCCCGTGGCGATGTCCGAGATCCGCTGCTTCGTCTCGCGCTTCTTCCGCTCCCTGAGCCCCTCAGCCATGTCCTGATCGTAGCGCTCACTGGAGTCTCTGTAATTTTGGGGCCATTGCAAAATTGCAGCGACTCTGTTTTTCTGAGGTCATGGCAATCATCAGTACGGCCGGACTGGCCCGTACCTTCCGGACGAAACAGGGCCCCGTGGAGGCTGTGCGCGGGATCGACCTGACCGTCCGGGAGGGCGAGATCCTCGGCTTCCTCGGGCCGAACGGCGCCGGCAAGACGACCACGCTGCGCATGCTCACCACGCTGCTGCGGCCGACCGGCGGCGCCGCCACCGTCGCCGGGCACGACCTGGCCGCCGACCCCGCGGGAGTGCGGCGGGCCTGCGGTTACGTGGCGCAGTCCGGCGGGATCGATCCGCAGATCAGCGTGCGCGAGGAGCTGGTCACCCAGGGCCGCCTCTACCGGCTGCCGAAGAGCCGGGCCATCGCGCGCGCCGAGGAGCTGGCGGACGACCTCGGCCTCACCGGACTGCTCGGCCGCAGGGCGGGTGCGCTCTCCGGCGGGCAGCGGCGCCGCCTGGACATCGCGATGGCGCTCACCCACCGCCCGAAGCTGCTGTTCCTGGACGAGCCGACGACGGGGCTCGACCCGGGCAGCCGGGCCGACCTGTGGAACCTGATCCGCCGGTTGCGCGACGAGCACGGCACGACCGTGTTCCTGACCACGCACTACCTCGACGAGGCCGACGCCCTGTCCGACCGGCTGGTCGTGGTCGACACAGGGGTCGTGGTCGCCGAAGGGACGCCGAGCGCGCTGAAGCTGCGCCAC
Source organism: Streptomyces sp. NPDC026417 (assembly GCF_055567695.1). Classification (NCBI taxonomy): domain Bacteria; kingdom Bacillati; phylum Actinomycetota; class Actinomycetes; order Kitasatosporales; family Streptomycetaceae; genus Streptomyces; species Streptomyces sp. NPDC026417. The sequence goes on along the minus strand of NZ_JBVHPY010000005.1, from coordinate 206,073 downwards.
GGCGGATCGGTCGACGCGACCCTCCAGGACACGTTTCTCGCCATCACCGGCCGTGGTCCGGCACCGGCCGACGCCGCCCCCGTAGCCGTTTAGGAACCCTCGAAGATGCTGCTCCACGACACGGCCCTCATCTACGGCCGCTACCTCCGCCAGTCCCTGCGCTCGCGGTTCGCCCTGCTCTTCGGCGTACTGATGCCGCTCCTCTACCTCCTCTTCTTCGGCCCGCTGCTGACGCACCTTCCACTCGGCGGGCCGGGCAGCTCCTGGCAGGTGCTGGTTCCCGGCCTGCTCATGCAACTCGGCCTGTTCGGCGCCCTGTTCGCCGGCTTCGCGATCATCATCGAGAACGGTCAGGGCGTCGTCGAGCGGATGCGGGTGACCCCGGTGAGCCGGCTCGCCCTGCTGCTCGGCCGGGTCCTGCGGGAGGCCACGGTGTTCGTCTTCCAGGCCGTCCTGCTGGTGCTGGCCGCGCTGGTGATGGGCCTGCGCGCGCCGCTCGCCGGCGTCCTGATCGGCTTCGTGTTCGTCGCCCTGCTCACGGTGTCGCTGGCCTCGCTGTCGTACGCGGTGGCGCTGCGGGTCCGCACCCCGCAGGAGTTCGGGCCGCTGATCAACGCCGTGTCCATGCCGTCGATGCTGCTGTCCGGCCTGATGCTGCCGATGACCCTGGCGCCGGGCTGGCTCGACGTGCTCTCCCACTTCATGCCGTTCCGCTACCTGGTGGACGCGATGCGGGACGCGTACGTCGGCTCGTACACGACGGCGCACATGCTGTACGGCGTCCTGACGGCCCTCGGGCTGACCGCGCTCGCCGTGACGGTGGGCACACGTGTCTTCCGGAAGGCCGGAGCGTAACTACGCTGGCCGTATGGTCAATCTGACGCGCATCTACACCAGGACCGGCGACCAGGGCACCACCGCCCTCGGCGACATGAGCCGGGTCGCCAAGACCGATCCGCGGATCTCCGCGTACGCGGACACCAACGAGGCGAACGCGGCGCTGGGCACGGCGATCGCCCTCGGCGGGCTCGACGAGGAGATCGTCGCGGTCCTCACCCGCGTCCAGAACGACCTGTTCGACGTGGGCGCGGACCTGTCGACGCCGGTCGCCGAGAACCCCGAGTTCCCGCCGCTGCGGGTCGAGCAGTTCTACATCGACCGTCTGGAGGCCGACTGCGACCGCTTCAACGAACGGCTGGAGAAGCTGCGCTCCTTCATCCTGCCCGGCGGGACGCCCGGTGCGGCGCTGCTGCACCAGGCGTGCACGGTCGTCCGCCGGGCCGAGCGTTCGACCTGGGCCGCCCTCGACGTGCACGGCGAGGTGATGAACCCGCTGACCGCCACCTACCTCAACCGGCTATCGGACCTGCTGTTCATCCTGGCCCGGACGGCCAACAAGGCGGTCGGGGACGTGCTGTGGGTCCCGGGCGGGGAGCGCTGACGCCGGGCGCCGTTTCGGCCACACCAGGTAGGTGAGCGCGATCAGGCCGTGGATGCCGGCCGCCCGCAGGGCCACCCCCTGGTAATTGCGCAGGGACGCGGCGCCGGCTTCCCCCACGTACACGACCGCGCCCTGCAGGAGGGCGCAGGCGACCGCCGTCCCCAGCAGCGTACGGAGCCAGAGTCCGCCCTCGTGGCGGGCCCGGGCCAGGCCGTACCGGGGCGGTTTCGGCGGGGGCGGCCCGCCGGCGAGGCGGTGGGCCGCGTGAGCGTCGAGCCACCGGACGGTGCGGTGCCCGTAGGCGACGGTGAACCCGATGTAGAGCGCGGCCAGGCCGTGCTCCCAGCCCGGCTCGGCGCCCCGCCTGAGGTCGACGGCCGTCACCGCGAACAGCACCAGTTCCAGCAGCGGCTCGCAGAGCAGCAGGGCCAGGCCGGTGCGGCGCAGGCCCAGCAGGTAGCGGGCCGCGAGACCGGCCGCCAGCAGCACCCAGAAGCCGGCCTCGCAGGCGATGATCAGTCCGACGACCACGGTCGCTCCTCTCTCCGACAGCTCCTCCAGCCTCCCGCCCGCGACCGGCCGGGGCGTCGTCGTCGCTGACGAGACGGGACTGCATCCTTCGATGTAGTCGGGGACCGTCCCCGGGGAGCACGCCTGCGGGGCGCCCGCCGTGTTGGATGGAGTCATGGCCGCCCCGCTCCCCCGCCCGCACCGCTTCGACGTCCACGTCGCGGTGGCCGGGCTGCTCAGCGGCGTCCTCGTCTGGGCGTTCGGCCTGTACGCGAACTCCGGCCGGCCGCTCGCCGGACCCTGGACGCTCGTGCCGCTCACCGTGATGGCGGGGCTGGAGCTGCTGCGCCGCAGCAGGCCCCAGGCCGCCGTGCTGGCCGGCACCCTGGCGCTGGTCGCCGACCAGTTCACCCGGGGCAGCATCGTGACGGTCCTGATGTACACGGATCTCATGTACGCGGCCGCGCTGTACGGCACCCCGGCCGCCGCGCGCCGCCTCCCCGTCACCACCGGGCTGGTCACCGTCGGAATGACGGTCGGCTTCCTGGCCTGGTGGCGGACGCCGGAGGCGTTGCTCGTCGGCTTCCTGACCGGCCTCGTCTCCTTCGGCCCGGCCGTCACCGGTGCGGTGGTCCGCAACCACCGGGACGCCGCCGAGTCGGCCCGGCTGCGGGCCGAACAGACCGCGCTGCTCGCCGAGATGGACCGTGTGCAGGCGGTCACCGCGGAGCGGGCGCGGATGGCACGCGAACTGCACGACATGGTCGCCAACCATCTGTCGGCGATCGCCATCCACTCCACGGCCGCGCTCTCCCTGGACGACCCGCGCACCACGCGGGACGCCCTGGCCGTCATCCGCGAGAACAGCGTCGACGGACTCGCCGAGATGCGGCGGCTCATCGGCATCCTGCGCCACGACAGCGGCGACCGGGGACCGTCCGCGGCGCCGACCCTCGACGGCATCGGCGCACTCGTGACAGGCGCCCGCACCAACGGCCTCGACGTCGTGCTCGACGCGGCACACGACGACGGTCTGCCCGCGCCGGTGGGGCTCGCCGCCTACCGCATCGTCCAGGAGTCCCTGACCAACGCCCTCAAGCACGCCTCCGCCGGCCGGGTCACCGTCGTGCTGGCCCAGCGGGACGGGCTGCTCACCGTGCGGGTGACCAGCCCGTACGGCGACCGGGGCGGGCCGCGGGCGCCCGGCTCCGGTGCCGGTCTGATCGGCATGCGGGAGCGCGCCGCCCTGCTCCGCGGCACCTTCGACGCCGGGCCCGAGGAGTCGCCCGGCTCTCCCACCGGCACGGTCTGGACCGTGCGCGCCACACTGCCGCTCAGCCAGGGAGGAACCGGATGATCCGCGTGCTCGTCGCCGAGGACCAGGCAGCCGTGCGGGCCGGGCTCGTCCTCATCCTGCGCAGCGCGCCCGACATCGAGGTGGTCGGCGAGGCCGCGGACGGCGAGCGGGCGGTGGCACTCGCCCGTGAACTGCGGCCGGATCTCGTCCTGATGGACATCCAGATGCCGCTGCTCGACGGGGTCGCGGCCACCCGCAGGGTCGTCGCCGAGGGCCTGGCCGACGTGCTCGTGCTCACCACCTTCGACCTCGACGAGTACGTCTTCGGGGCGCTGCGCGCGGGTGCCGCCGGGTTCCTGCTGAAGAACACGGACGCCAAGGACCTGCTGTCGGCCGTACGGACGGTGGCGGGCGGGGAGGGGCTGATCGCCCCGGCCGTCACCCGGCGTCTGATCGCCGAGTTCGGAGCCGGAGCGGCGCGCGAGCCGGCGGCCGATCCGTCCGTCCTCGACGTCCTCACCCGCCGGGAGCGCGAGGTCCTGTCCTGCCTCGGTCGGGGACTGTCGAACGCGGAGATCGCCGTCCGTCTCGACATGGCCGAGGCCACCGTGAAGACGCACGTCAGCCGCCTGCTGGGGAAGCTGGAGCTGCGCAGCCGGGTCCAAGCCGCCGTACTGGCGCAGGAGTTGGGCGTCTAGATCGCCCGCAACCTCACTGGTCCAGACCTATTGACCTGTGGTCCAGACCTTTCTATTCTCACCGCACCGCGCTTAGCCATGCCCACGACACCCCCGCCACCGGCTGCAGCGGCCCCGGCGGCGAACAGACGAAGAGGAGAGGCATCATGCGCTTCAGGCAGAGAGCCAGACTCAGAGCCGTCGCAGGTCTCACCACCCTGCTGCTCCCGTTCGCCGCCCTGGTCGGGCTCGCGAGCCCCGCCGCGGCGGCCGGCTCCGCGACCGCCACGTACTCCAAGACCCAGGACTGGGGCTCGGGCTTCGAGGGCAAGTGGACCGTCAAGAACACCGGCACCACCAGCATCAGTTCGTGGACGATCGAGTGGGACTTCCCCTCCGGCACGTCCGTCACCTCGGCCTGGGACGCGGACGTCACCAGCTCCGGCACCCACTGGACCGCGAAGAACAAGGCCTGGAACGGCACGCTCGCCGCCGGCGCCTCCGTCTCCTTCGGCTTCAACGGCTCCGGCTCCGGCTCGCCCTCCAACTGCAAGCTGAACGGCGACAGCTGCGACGGGGCCACGGTTCCCGGTGACGCCGCCCCCTCGGCGCCCGGCACCCCGACCGCGTCCGGCATCACCGACACCTCGGTGAAGATCTCCTGGAGCGCCGCCACCGACGACAAGGGCGTCAAGAACTACGACGTCCTGCGCGACGGCGCCAAGGTCGCCACCGTCACCACCACCTCGTACTCGGACACCGGCCTGAGCGCCGGCACCGACTACTCCTACACCGTCCAGGCCCGTGACACCGCGGACCAGACCGGCCCCGCGAGCGGCGCGGTCAAGGTGCACACCACGGGCGGCGGCACCAACCCGGGCCCGGGCACCGGCAACAAGGTCAAGCTCGGCTACTTCACCGAGTGGGGCATCTACGGCCGCAACTACAACGTCAAGAACCTGGTGACGTCGGGCTCGGCCTCGAAGATCACGCACATCAACTACGCCTTCGGCAACGTCACCGGCGGCAAGTGCGCAATCGGCGACTCCTACGCCGACTACGACAAGGCCTTCACCGCCGACCAGTCGGTCAGCGGCGTCGCCGACACCTGGGACCAGCCGCTGCGCGGCAACTTCAACCAGCTGCGCCAGCTGAAGGCCAAGTACCCGAACATCAAGGTGCTGTGGTCCTTCGGCGGCTGGACCTGGTCCGGCGGCTTCGCCGACGCGGCGAAGAACCCGGCGGCCTTCGCCCAGTCCTGCTACGACCTGGTCGAGGACCCGCGCTGGGCCGACGTCTTCGACGGCATCGACATCGACTGGGAGTACCCGAACGCCTGCGGTCTGACCTGTGACACCAGCGGTGCCGCGGCCTACAAGAACCTGATGCAGGCCCTGCGCGCCAAGTTCGGCACGAACAACCTGGTCACCGCGGCCACCACCGCCGACGGTTCCACCGGCGGCAAGATCGACGCGGCCGACTACGCGGGCGCCGCCCAGTACGTCGACTGGTACAACGTGATGACGTACGACTTCTTCGGCGCCTGGGAGGCCAAGGGCCCGACCGCCCCGCACTCCCCGCTCACCTCGTACAGCGGCATCCCGCAGGCCGGCTTCACCACCGCCGACGCGATGGCCAAGTTCAAGGCGAAGGGCGTGCCCGCGAGCAAGCTGCTGATCGGCATCGGCTTCTACGGCCGCGGCTGGACCGGCGTCACCCAGGACGCGCCGGGCGGCACGGCCACCGGCCCCGCGGCGGGCACCTACGAGCAGGGCATCGAGGACTACAAGGTCCTCAAGTCGTCCTGCCCGGCCACCGGCACCATCGCCGGCACGGCGTACGCGCACTGCGGCACCAACTGGTGGAGCTACGACACCCCGGCCACCATCGGCTCGAAGATGACCTGGGCCAAGAACCAGGGTCTGGGCGGTGCGTTCTTCTGGGAGTTCAGCGGTGACACCAGCAACGGAGAGCTGGTGAGCGCGATCAACAGCGGGCTCAACTGACCCGCGACCCCTCGCCCACCGTCGCGCCGCGGCCGGACCTCCGGGTCCGTCCGCGGCGCACTCCGTTCGCCTCCCGGCCGGCCATCACGCCACGTTCACGCGCTGGCCGGGCGGGGCCGCCTCCAGCCAGGCGAGGAAACCGGTCAGCGCGTCCTCGCTCATGGCGAGCTCCAGCCGCGTGCCCCGGTGCAGACAGGTGAGGATGACCGCGTCGGAGAGCAGCGCCAGCTCCTCCTCGCCCTCGGGGGCGCGGCGGCCCGCCACCTCGATCGCCGAGCGCTCCAGGGTGCGGCGCGGCCGGGGGGCGTAGGAGAAGACGCGGTACCACTCGATGCGGTCGCCGTTGTAGCGGGCGACCCCGTAGCTCCAGCCCTTGCCGTTGGTGTCGCTCTTCTCGGGGACGTCCCAGCGCAGACTGCAGTCGAACGTTCCGCCGGAACGCTGGATCAGCCGGCGGCGGAGACCGAAGACGAACAGCCCCACCACCACGAGCGCCACTACCAACCCGCACACAGTCAGAGCGAGGACCATCGACACCGACCTCCTCGTCTCCTAGGTAAAGCAGGTAACGGAACGGAAAAAAGCACCCGCATCGCCTCAGCCGCGGCCCGGTCTGGATTGCTCCAGTCCCGGCCGCGGCTGAGTCACGTCATTACGTGCGTGCTGGGGTCAGCGAGCCGACACCGCACGCAGTCGGACGTCCGCGCGACGCTCGGCGGACGCGTCCGCGTCCGACTTCGCGCGCTCGAGCGCCCGCTCCGCACGCTGGACATCGATCTCGTCCGACAGCTCGGCGATCTCGGCCAGCAGCGAGAGCTTGTTGTCCGCGAACGAGATGAAACCGCCGTGCACAGCGGCCACGACCGTCGCACCGTCGTTCGTACGGATGGTCACCGGGCCCGACTCCAGCACACCGAGCAGCGGCTGGTGACCGGGCATGACGCCGATGTCGCCGGACGTGGTACGCGCGACGACCAGGGTGGCCTCGCCGGACCAGACACTGCGGTCCGCGGCGACGAGCTCGACGTGCAGCTCAGCAGCCAAGGTGGGCTCCTCGGGTCACCACCCGGCGTTGCTGCCGGGTGTTGGGTCAAAGTCTAGTAGGCGTACGAGAGGGGGCGGGACGCACCCGCCCCCTCTCGCCACGATTGCGGGACCGGCGTCAGGAGACGCCGAGCTCCTTGGCGTTGGCCTTGAGGTCCTCGATGCCACCGCACAGGAAGAACGCCTGCTCCGGGAAGTGGTCGTACTCGCCGTCGATGATCGCGTTGAACGCGGTGATCGACTCGTCCAGCGGAACGTCCGACCCGTCGACGCCGGTGAACTGCTTGGCGACGTGGGTGTTCTGGGACAGGAAGCGCTCCACGCGACGGGCGCGGTGGACGACGAGCTTGTCCTCTTCGCCCAGCTCGTCGATACCGAGGATCGCGATGATGTCCTGAAGGTCCTTGTACTTCTGCAGGACCGTCTTGACGCGCATCGCGGTGTTGTAGTGGTCCGCCGCGATGTAGCGGGGGTCCAGGATGCGGGACGTGGAGTCCAGCGGGTCCACGGCCGGGTAGATGCCCTTCTCGGAGATCGGACGGGAGAGAACCGTCGTCGCGTCGAGGTGGGCGAACGTGGTGGCCGGGGCCGGGTCGGTCAGGTCGTCCGCGGGGACGTAGATCGCCTGCATCGAGGTGATCGAGTGACCACGGGTCGAGGTGATGCGCTCCTGGAGGAGACCCATCTCGTCGGCCAGGTTCGGCTGGTAACCCACCGCGGAGGGCATACGGCCGAGCAGGGTCGAGACCTCGGAACCGGCCTGCGTGAAGCGGAAGATGTTGTCGATGAAGAACAGCACGTCCTGCTTCTGCACATCGCGGAAGTACTCCGCCATGGTCAGACCGGCCAGGGCCACGCGCAGACGGGTGCCCGGGGGCTCGTCCATCTGACCGAAGACCAGCGCGGTCTTGTCGATGACGCCCGACTCCGCCATCTCCTCGATGAGGTCGTTGCCCTCACGCGTGCGCTCGCCGACACCGGCGAACACGGAGACACCGTCGTGGTTGTTGGCGACGCGGTAGATCATCTCCTGGATGAGCACCGTCTTGCCGACGCCGGCACCACCGAACAGACCGATCTTTCCACCCTTGACGTACGGGGTGAGAAGGTCGATGACCTTGACGCCGGTCTCGAACATCTCGGTCTTCGACTCGAGCTCGTCGAAGTTCGGGGCCTTGCGGTGGATGGACCAGCGCTCGCCCGTGTACTGCTCGTCGACGTTCAGCACCTCACCGAGGGTGTTGAACACCTTGCCCTTGGTGAAGTCGCCGACCGGGACGCTGATGCCCGTGCCCGTGTCGGTCACCGGGGCCTGGCGGACCAGACCGTCGGTGGGCTGCATCGAGATGGTGCGGACCAGGCCGTCACCCAGGTGCTGGGCGACCTCCAGGGTCAGCGTCTTGAGCTCGCCCTCCTGCGCCGGGTCGGCGACCTGGACGTGCAGGGCGTTGTAGATCTCCGGCATCGCGTCGACGGGGAACTCCACGTCGACGACCGGGCCGATGACCCGGGCGACGCGGCCCGTGGCAACGGCCGTCTCAACAGTGGTCGTCATTACTTGTCACTCCCCGCGGTCGCGTCGGCGAGGGCTGCGGAGCCACCGACGATCTCGCTGATTTCCTGGGTGATTTCGGCCTGGCGGGCCGCGTTGGCAAGTCGGGAGAGCGTGGTGATCAGGTCTCCCGCGTTGTCGGTGGCCGACTTCATCGCGCGGCGCGTGGCGGCGTGCTTGGAAGCAGCCGACTGGAGCAGCGCGTTGTAGATACGGCTTTCGACGTACCGGGGCAGCAGGGCGTCGAGGACGTCCTCCGCCGACGGCTCGAAGTCGTACAGCGGAAGGATCTCGCCCTTGGTGGACGTCTCCTCCGCGACCTCTTCGAGGCTGAGGGGAAGCAACCGGCTGTCGATCGCCGTCTGCGTCATCATCGAGACGAACTCGGTGTAGACGATGTGGAGTTCGTCCACGCCGCCTTCAGCCGTGTCCTGCTCGATGGCCTCGATCAGCGGACCCGCAACCTTCTTCGCGTCCGCGTACGTGGGCTCGTCGGTGAAACCCGACCACGACTCCGCGACCTTGCGCTCGCGGAAGTTGTAGTGGGCCAGACCGCGGCGGCCGACGATGTACGTGTCGACCTCCTTGCCCTCGGCCTCGAGACGTGCGGTCAGCTGCTCCGCGGCCTTGATGGCGTTGGAGTTGAAGGCGCCGGCCAGTCCGCGGTCGCTCGTGAGGAGCAGCACCGCGGAACGGGTCGCCGTCTCCGCCTCCGTGGTCAGCGGGTGCTTGGTGTTCGACCCGGTACCGACCGCCGTGACCGCGCGGGTGAGCTCGGTCGCGTACGGCGCGGAGGCCGCCACCTTGCGCTGCGCCTTGACGACGCGCGAGGCGGCGATCATCTCCATCGCCTTGGTGATCTTCTTGGTCGCGGTGACGGATCGGATGCGACGCTTGTAGACCCGGAGCTGGGCTCCCATGAGTCAGGTCCCTTCCTTACGTCACTTGGCGGCGGCCGGAGCGTCCTCGCCGAGAAGCTTCCCGTCCGAGGTCTCGAACTGCTTCTTGAACTCCGTGATGGCGTCCGCGACGGCGGTCAGCGTGTCGTCCGACATCTTGCCGCCCTCCTTGATGGAGGTCATGAGGCCCTGCTCCTTGCGGTGCAGGAACTCCAGGAGCTCCTTCTCGAAGCGGCGGATGTCGTCGACCGGGACGTCGTCCATCTTGCCGGTGGTACCGGCCCACACGGAGACGACCTGGTCCTCGGTCGGCATCGGCTGGTACTGGGGCTGCTTGAGCAGCTCCACCAGACGCTGACCGCGCTCCAGCTGGGACTTCGACGCGGCGTCCAGGTCGGAACCGAAGGCGGCGAACGCCTCCAGCTCACGGTACTGGGCGAGGTCCAGACGAAGTCGGCCGGAAACCTGCTTCATCGCCTTGTGCTGCGCGGAACCACCGACTCGGGAGACGGAGATACCGACGTTCAGCGCGGGGCGCTGACCGGCGTTGAACAGGTCCGACTCCAGGAAGCACTGGCCGTCGGTGATGGAGATGACGTTGGTCGGGATGAACGCCGAGACGTCGTTGGCCTTCGTCTCGACGATCGGCAGACCGGTCATCGAGCCCGCGCCCATCTCGTCGGAGAGCTTCGCGCAGCGCTCCAGGAGGCGGGAGTGCAGGTAGAAGACGTCACCCGGGTAGGCCTCGCGCCCCGGCGGGCGACGGAGCAGCAGGGACACGGCGCGGTAGGCGTCGGCCTGCTTCGAGAGGTCGTCGAAGATGATGAGGACGTGCTTGCCCTCGTACATCCACTGCTGGCCGATGGCCGAGCCGGTGTACGGCGCCAGGTACTTGAAGCCGGCCGGGTCGGACGCCGGGGCGGCGACGATGGTCGTGTACTCCAGCGCGCCGGCGTCCTCGAGGGCGCCACGCACGGAGGCGATGGTCGAGCCCTTCTGGCCGATGGCGACGTAGACGCAGCGGACCTGCTTCTTCGGGTCGCCGGTGCGCCAGTTGTCGCGCTGGTTGATGATCGTGTCGACGGCCAGGGCGGTCTTGCCGGTCTGGCGGTCACCGATGATCAGCTGACGCTGGCCACGGCCGATCGGGGTCATCGCGTCGACGGCCTTGTAGCCGGTCTCCATCGGCTCGTGCACCGACTTACGGGCCATGACGCCCGGGGCCTGCAGCTCGAGGGCGCGGCGACCGCTGGTCTCGATCTCGCCGAGGCCGTCGATCGGGTTGCCGAGCGGGTCGACGACGCGGCCGAGGTAGCCCTCGCCCACGGCGACCGACAGCACCTCGCCGGTACGGGTGACCGGCTGGCCCTCCTCGATGCCGCTGAACTCGCCGAGGACGACGCAGCCGATCTCGCGCTCCTCGAGGTTGAGGGCAAGACCGAGGGTGCCGTCCTCGAACTTCAGCAGTTCGTTGGCCATGGCCGAGGGGAGGCCCTCGACCTTCGCGATGCCGTCGCCGGCAAGGGTGACCGTACCGACCTCCTCGCGCGAGGCCGCGTCCGGCTTGTACGACTGGACAAAGTTCTCCAGCGCGTCCCGGATCTCCTCCGGCCGGATCGTGAGCTCCGCCATCTGGGTTCCCTGCTCTCCTTGTTGGGCCCGAAGTTTCACTTTGGGGGTCTGGGGGCGACCCCCAGGAATCCTCTGCAACGGCCCAACGAGGGCCGTAACTGCGTTCTTGCGTATGAAGTTGCTGCTAGCTCGCCATGCGGCGGGCGGCCTCTTCGAGCCGGTCCGCGATGGAGCCGTTGATGACCTCGTCACCGACCTGCACCCGGATCCCGCCGAGGACCTCGGGGTCCACGTCGAGGTTGAGGTGCATCCGGCGCCCGTAGAGCTTCGCCAGAGCGTCGCCGAGGCGCCGCTTCTGTCCGTCACTCAGCGGTACCGCCGAGGTGACGACGGCGACCATGCGGTCCCGGCGCGCGGCGGCGAGCTTGGACAGGGACTCCAGTCCCGCTTCCAGGCTACGTCCACGCGGCACGGTCACGAGGCGCGTCATCAGTCGCTCGGTCACCGGGTTGGCCCGGCCGCCGAGCAGGCTGCGCAGCAGCTCGCCCTTGGCGGCCTTGCCGGCGGCGCGGTTGGTCAGCGCGGCGCGCAGCTCGGTGCTCGAGGAGACGATCCGGCCGAACCGGAACAGCTCGTCCTCGACGTCGTCGAGCGCGCCGGCCCGCTGGGCCACCGTGAGCTCGGCGACATTCGCCAGCTCCTCCAGCGCGTCCACCAGGTCGCGCGGCTGTGACCAGCGGGAACGCACCAGACCGGCCACCAGGTCGGCGGTCACGCCGCTGACCTGGCTGCCGAGGAGGCGCTGGGCCAGTTCGGCCTTGGCCTCGCCGGACTGCGCCGGGTCGGTCAGGACCCGACGCAGCGACACCTCGCGGTCGAGCAGCGCGGTGACGGCGGCCAGCTCGTCGGCGAGCTGCGCCGCGTCCACGGACGTCGAGTCCGTCAGCGCGTCGAGACGCTCACGTGCGGCTGCCAGGGCCTCGCGGCTCGCTCCGTTCATCGCGCGGCCTCGGCCTTCTCCTCGAGCTCGTCGAGGAAGCGGTCGATGGTCCGGCTCTGCCGGGCGTGGTCCTCGAGGGACTCACCGACGAGCTTGCCGGCCAGGTCGGTGGCGAGCTTGCCCACGTCCTGGCGCAGGGCCTGCGCGGCGGACTTGCGGTCGGCCGCGATCTGGGAGTGACCGGCGGCGATGATTTCCTCACGCTGCCGCTGGCCTTCCGCGCGCATCTCCGCGATGAGCGTGGCGCCCTGCTCCTGTGCCTCCTGGCGCAGGCGCGCGGCCTCGTGACGGGCCTCGGCGAGCTGAGCCTTGTACTGCTCAAGAACGCTCTGGGCCTCGGTCTGAGCGGCCTCGGCCTTTTCGATACCGCCCTCGATGGCCTCGCGACGCTGCTCCAGAACCTTGTTGATGTTCGGGAGGAGCTTCCAGGCCAGGAAGCCGAAGACGATGACGAAGGCGATCAGGCCGATGACGAGCTCGGGAATCGGCGGGACGAGGGGGTTTTCCTTCTCCTCGGCCGCCAGAATGAGCAGGTGGCTCATGTCAGTGCCTTTCGTCTAGTGGGCTGTCGCTGATCGGGGGGATCAGGGGCCGTAGACGAACGGCATGACCAGACCGATGAGGGCGAGCGCCTCACAGAAGGCGAAGCCGAGGATCTGGTTGGCGCGGATCAGACCGGCGGCCTCGGGCTGACGGGCCAGGGCCTGGGTGCCGTTACCGAAGATGATGCCGACGCCGACGCCGGGACCGATCGCGGCGAGACCGTAGCCAATGGAACCGAGCGAGCCGGTGACCTCGGCAGCGAGGTTCATCATGTCTGCATTCCTTTGCTGTGAACTGGCCGGTGGGGGTTGGCCACCGAACAACTAGGGGGTCTTGGGGTGGGTCGCTCAGTGGTGCTCGGCGAGCGCGCCCTGGATGAAGGTGCAGGTCAGAAGCACGAAGACGTACGCCTGCAGGGCCTGGATGAACAGCTCGAAGGCCGTCATGACGAGGACCATGATGAACGAGACGCCCGAGTAGACGATCCCGAAGCCGTTGAGCAGGTACCAGCTGGCGATCGTGAACAGCAGCAGCAGGGTGTGACCCGCGAACATGTTCGCGAAGAGTCGCACCGCGTGCGTGAACGGCCGGACGAGCATGTTCGACAGGAGCTCGATGAACATGGCCAGGGGCAGAACCGGGCCCAGCGACTTGTCGTAGCCGGTGATGTTCTTCCACGCACCGACGAATCCGTGCCGCTTGAACGTCAGCGAGACCCAGACGATGTAGACGATCAGTGCGAGAACCGCGGGGTACGCGATGATCGCGGTGACCGGGAACTGGGCGACCGGGATGATCGACCAGAGGTTCATCATCCAGACGAAGAAGAACAGCGAGACGACGAGCGGGACGTACTTCTCGCCTTCCTTCTTGCCGATCGTCTCGTAGACGACACCGCGGCGGATGAAGTCGTATCCCGCCTCGGCGACCATCTGCAGCTTGCCGGGGACGACCTTCGGCTTGCGGAAGGCGGCCCAGAAGAAGGCCACGACGATGACGGAGCCGAGCAGCGCCAGCAGCATCGTCTTGTTGAAGTAGACGTTGCTGTCACCGTCGCCCCAGAGGGGCTCGAACAGGAACGAGTGCAGGCCGGGAGCCGGGAATCCACAGCCGTCGAAGATGTGGCAATCGGTCTCGAAGGCGAGCACCTGCGTCGGGTCAGCACTCACCGCGGGCTCCTTCAGCGTGGCGCATAGGTACGGCAACCTCGTTGTGTCGGCGCGGCGCGCAGCCGCGGTTCGGCACTGGACTGGTGTTACGGATGTGGGGGCGGCTGTGGGGCATCAAGCCTCGCGATTGAGCAGGCGTCAGCTCAGATGCCCGCGCCCGCGATGCCGCAGTTGGCACCGGACGATAGCAGGATCTCCCACGCGCCTTTATCCCGGCCCTACCCCTCACGACGAGTGCCCCGAGTTCTCGGGCTTGTCGTCCTTCGAGGAGTCGGGCTCGACGTAGAGGATCTTGGCCTTCATGTGGGCACGCGCCTGCGCGCCGATCCACGTGAGCGTGGCGGCGACGAGCGTGATCGCGAAGGCCTTGGGGTTGAACAGCGTCGTGTTCTTGAACACGGCGACGAAGATGAAGAGCAGCAGGATCTGCGCCGTGTAGAGCAGCAGGCCCATCGCCTGGAAGAGATGCGGGAGCGATGCGGCGACGCGCTGCAGCACGTAGAGCCCGAGACCCATGAAGAGGATCACCACCAGCGTCGCGACGATCGCCCCGACAGCTCCCTTGCCGCCGGCGACCACACCACTGACGACGGCGGCAATCGCGCCGACGGCAGCTGTGGGCACAGCGGCCTGAAGGAGAATCCGGGCGTCATTGGACGGCATGGCGGCAACTCCGCTTGCTAAGGGGGGCGTGTCGTCATGGACGAGCGTAGTCCCGGGCCGAGTGCGTTCCTCACGCCAAGAGGCCGTCGCATCACGGCCCTTCGGCTCTATCCCGGGTTCTCGTGAACCGTATCACAAACTATTTGATGAGGTCTTTACCTGGTTGGTGTGCTCGCTGTCACACATGAGAGTTAATCCGCGCGTCTGTGCAGAATCGGCGCCAACTTGTCTGGTATCGAGCCGCTTTGCGAGCGCCGCTCTTGCAGGATTCTTACCTGGCGTCAGCGCGAGGACCCGGCCCCGCGCCGGTCCAGCCGGCGCTCCCGGACACCAACTGCGGTGGCCCCGTTGACTCCTGAGACGCCTGTGACGACCGGGGTGCGGGGCTCCTCCTCGTCCTGCGCGTGCGCGGCCGACGGGGCGCCCTCCCCCGCCACGGGGGCGACCGCTCCCCGGCGGCGGTAGCGCGGCGGCACGAAGCGCTCGGCCCAGCGCGGGATGCGCGGGGTGAAGCGCGGCAGCAGGAGCAGCACGAGTCCGACCGCGCTGAACAGCATGACGCCGAGCACGATCCACATCGACGCCGAGTTCACCGAGTACGCGAGGGCGCCGAAGGCGATCACCGCCGACCAGAAGTACATGATCAGGACGGCCCGGCTGTGCGAGTGGCCGACCTCCAGCAGTCGGTGGTGCAGGTGCCCGCGGTCGGCGGCGAAGGGCGACTGGCCCCGCCAGGTGCGCCGCACGATCGCGAGCACCAGGTCGGCGGCCGGCACGGCGATGATCGTCAGCGGCAGCAGCAGCGGGATGTAGACGGGCACCGTCTGATGCACGGTGTTGCGCTCCGAGCCGGAGAACAGGTTCATCGCGTCGGGGTCGATCTGCCCCGTGATGGAGATCGCACCGGCGGCGAGCACCAGCCCGATGAGCATCGACCCGGAGTCGCCCATGAAGATCCGCGCGGGGTGCATGTTGTGCGGCAGGAAGCCCAGGCACATGCCCATGAGGATCGCCGCGAACAGCGTCGCCGGGGCGGCGGCCTCGATGCCGTAGCTGTACCAGATGCGGTACGCGTACAGGAAGAACGCCGCCGAGGCGATGCACACCATGCCGGCGGCGAGCCCGTCGAGGCCGTCCACGAAGTTGACGGCGTTGATGGTGATCACCACCAGGGCGACGGTCAGCAGCGTGCCCTGCCACTGGGTGAGCGCGACGAGACCGACACCCGGGATGGGCAGCCAGAGGATCGTCAGACCCTGCATGACCATGACGCCCGCGGCGATCATCTGGCCGCCCAGCTTGATCAGGGCGTCGATCTCGAACTTGTCGTCCAGGACGCCGATCAGCCAGATCAGCGCGGCGCCCGACAGCAGCGCCCGCGGTTCGTTGGAGCTGGCGAAGACCCCGTTCAGGTTCTCCAGGTGGTCCGCCACCAGCAGCCCGGCGCACAGTCCGAAGAACATCGCGATCCCGCCGAGCCGCGGAGTGGGCTCCCGGTGCACGTCACGTGCCCGGATCTCCGGCATGGCTCCGGCCACGATCGCGAACTTCCGTACCGGCCCTGTCAGCAGATACGTCACCGCGGCCGTGATGCAGAGCGTCAGCAGGTATTCACGCACGGGCTTCCCCACAGGTCTCGCTGGCCATCACAGCCCCACACCCTAGCTTCGCGCGCATATGAGTGAGGACTTCCGGGTAGCGACGATGGTTGCACGAGTGCCTGTGCCCGCAGAGCCGCCCACCCGTCGCTAGCCGGGATACGGGGGAAATCTTCCGGTCAGCTCCCGTACTTCTTCACGTGCGGCTCCGCTCGCGGCGTCCTCCCGCAGCACACTCCCGAACAGTACGGCGATCTGCACCATCTCCGCCTCGCCCATGCCCTGCGTGGTGACCGCCGCGGTGCCGATCCGCAGCCCGCGCGCGTCCCCGTGCGGCAGCGCGCAGGTGTCCAGGACCAGACCCGCCGCGGCGAGCCGGCCGCGCGCGGTGCGCCCCTCGACACCGAGCGGCGCCGGATCGACGGTCAGCAGGTGGGTGTCGGTGCCCCCGGTCGTGATCGCGAGGCCCTGGGCCTCCAGCGCCGCGGCCAGCACGCGCGCGTTCGCGACCACCTGATGGGCGTACGCCGAGAAGCCCGGTGTTGCCGCCTCGCCGAACGCGACGGCCTTGGCGGCGATCGCATTCATCTGCGCACCGCCCTGGGTGAACGGGAACACCGCCCGGTCCAGGCGCTCGGCCAGCTCGCCGCCGCACAGCAGCATCCCGCCGCGCGGACCCCGCAGCACCTTGTGCGTGGTGGCGCACACGACGTCGGCGTACGGCACGGGACTCGGCGCCGCTCCCCCGGCGACGAGCCCCATGGGGTGCGCGGCGTCCGCGATCAGGTAGGCGCCCACCTCGTCGGCGATCTCCCGGAAGGCGGCGTAGTCGATGTGCCGCGGATAGGAGATGGAACCGCACACGATCGCCTTCGGGCGGTGCGTGCGGGCCAGGCCGCGCACCTGCTCGTGATCGATCAGCCCGCTCTCCGCGTCCACGCCGTACCCGACGAAGTCGAACCAGCGGCCGGAGAAGTTCGAGGGCGAACCGTGGGTGAGGTGGCCGCCGAACGGCAGGCCCATCGCCAGCACGGTGTCGCCCGGTCGCAGCAGCGCGGCGTACGCGGCGAGCACCGCCGAGGACCCCGAGTGGGACTGCACGTTGGCGTGCTCGGCACCGAACAGGGCCTTGGCACGGTCGACCGCGAGGCGCTCGGCGAGGTCGACGATCTCGCAGCCGCCGTGGTGGCGGGCGCCGGGATAGCCCTCGGCGTACTTGTTGGCGAGCGGCGACCCGAGCGCGGCCAGCACGGCGGGCGAGGTGAAGTTCTCGGCGGCGATGAGCTGCAGGGTGGCCGACTGCCGGTCGCGCTCCCCGAGCAGGATGTCGGCGAGCTCCGGGTCCTGCCGGCGCAGGACGTCCGCTTCGAGCATGGGTGTGACCGGCATGGTGGACTCCGGACCTCGGCGGGGCGTGGCTACGTCCAATGTAGAACCGGGACCGGTGGCACGCCCGGTGTCAGGTCCGGGCGGGCACACCCGTCAGCGCCGTGACGACCGGATCCAGCGCCTCGTTGATCTCGTCGCCGATCGAGCGGAAGAACGGCAGCGGGGCGCCGTACGGGTCGTACACCTCGTCCGCCTCCGCCGTCGGGGCGAGGAGCCACCCGCGTAGCGCGGCCGCGGCCCTCACCAGAGCGCGGGCGCGGGCGACCACGCCGTCGTCCAGCGGGGGCAGGGTCGCCGGGTCTATGGCGCGCACCAGCCGGGTGAACTCCTTGAGGGTGAAGGTGCGCAGACCCGCCGAGTGGCCCATGGAGATGACCTGGGCGCGGTGGTCGCGGGTGGCCGTCAGCACCAGGTCGGCCCGGATGACGTGGTCGTCGAGGAGTTCACGCCCGACGAAGCCGGAGGCGTCCGCGCCGAAGTCGGCCAGCACGGCCTCGGCGTTGGCCTCCATGGGTGCGCCCTCGTGGCCCCAGGTGCCCGCGCTCTCCACGATCAGACCGCCCCACAGGGGGTCACCGAGGCGGTCCGCCAGGGCATGGCGGGTCAGCCGCTCGGTGATCGGCGAGCGGCACACGTTGCCGGTGCTGACGTGGAGGATGCGGAAGGACCCCTGGGGGGACCCGTTGGCCTCCGTGATCCCCGTGCCTATGCCACGCATGGGGGTGCTCCCTGGTCGAGCGGAGTCGAGAGCCGGGGGGAGTCAGGGGCTGTCAATTCGCCACCTCGAGGTCGGGTACGACCTTGCGCAGCTCTCCGGCGGACAGTGCCCCCTCGCGCAGCAGAACGGGCACCTTGCCGGTCACGTCGACGATCGAGGAGGGGACGATGCCCGGGGTCGGGCCGCCGTCCAGGTAGACCGAGATCGAGTCGCCGAGCATCTCCTGCGCGGCGTCGCAGTCCTCCGGAGAGGGGTGGCCGGTGAGGTTGGCGGAGGAGACGGCCATCGGGCCGACCTCGGTGAGCAGCTCGATGGCGACCGGGTGCAGCGGCATGCGCACGGCGACGGTGCCCCGGGTGTCGCCCAGGTCCCACTGCAGGGACGGCTGGTGCCTGGCGACGAGCGTGAGGGCGCCGGGCCAGAACGCGTCGACGAGCTCCCAGGCCATCTCGGAGAAGTCCGTGACGAGCCCGTGCAGGGTGTTCGGGGAGCCGATGAGGACGGGGGTGGGCATGTTGCGGCCCCGGCCCTTGGCCTCCAGCAGGTCGGCGACGGCCTCGGAGCTGAACGCGTCGGCCCCGACGCCGTACACGGTGTCGGTCGGCAGCACCACGAGCTCGCCACGGCGGACGGCGGACGCGGCCTCGCGCAGCCCGGTCGCGCGGTCGGTCGCGTCGTTGGTGTCGTATCGCCGTGCCATTTAGCGGGCCTCCTCGTACACGTACAGCTGGCTGGGAGAAACGGTGGGCGTGCTCACGGCATCGCCTTGCGGGCGGTCGCGAACCGCGGCCGGTTGTTGAGGTCCGGGTGGTCGGCCGCGTCGGCCCAGCCCCGCTCCTCGGTGAAGATCCACGGGACCTGGCCGCCCTGCGTGTCGGCGTGCTCGATCACGACGACCCCGCCGGGCCGCAGCAGCCGGTGCGCGGTGCGTTCGATGCCGCGGATGAGGTCCAGCCCGTCCTCGCCGGAGAACAGGGCGAGTTCGGGATCGTAGTCGCGGGCCTCCGGGGCGACGTACTCCCATTCCGTGAGAGGGATGTACGGCGGGTTGGAGATGACCAGGTCCACCTGGCCGTCGAGGTCCGGGAAGGCCTCCAGGGCGTCTCCCTGGCGCAGGTCGACCCTGGACCCCTCGACGTTCTTGCGCGTCCACCTCAGGGCGTCCTCGGACAGCTCCACGGCGTGCACGCGCGAGCGCGGGACCTCCTGGGCGAGGGCCAGCGCGATGGCGCCCGAGCCGGTGCACAGGTCGACGATCAGCGGCTCCACGACGTCCATGGCGCGCACCGCGTCTATGGCCCAGCCGACGACCGACTCGGTCTCGGGCCTGGGCACGAAGACGCCGGGACCGACCTGCAGCTCCAGGTAGCGGAAGTAGGCGTGGCCGGTGATGTGCTGGAGCGGCTCGCGCGCCTCGCGGCGCGCGATCACCTCCCAGTAGCGGGCGTCGAAGTCGGTGTTCTTGACGGAGTGCAGCTCGCCCCGCTTCACGCCGTGCACGAAGGCGGCGAGCTCCTCCGCGTCGTTGCGCGGCGAGGGCACGCCGGCGTCGGCCAGCCGCTGGGTGGCCTGGGCCACTTCCGCGAGCAGCAGGTTCACGCTGGTCCTCCGGGACTGAGCTGTTCTCGTGTGCGGGAGCGTGCGGGGGTGGCTCAGGCGGCGGCGAGCTTGGCCGCCGAGTCGGCGTCCACGCACGCCTGGATCACGGCATCGAGGTCACCGTCGAGCACCTGGTCCAAGTTGTACGCCTTGAAGCCGACGCGGTGGTCCGAGATGCGGTTCTCCGGGAAGTTGTACGTGCGGATCTTCTCGGAGCGGTCGACGGTGCGGACCTGGCTGCGGCGGGCGTCCGCGGCCTCCCGCTCCGCTTCCTCCTGGGCCGCCGCGAGGAGCCTGGAGCGCAGGATACGCATCGCCTGCTCCTTGTTCTGCAGCTGGCTCTTCTCGTTCTGGCAGGAGGCGACGACTCCGGTGGGAAGGTGCGTGATGCGCACCGCGGAGTCGGTGGTGTTCACCGACTGCCCGCCGGGTCCGGACGAGCGGTAGACGTCGATCCGCAGGTCGTTCGCGTGGATCTCGACGTCGACCTCCTCGGCCTCGGGCGTGACGAGCACACCGGCGGCGGAGGTGTGGATGCGGCCCTGCGACTCGGTCGAGGGCACCCGCTGCACGCGGTGCACGCCGCCCTCGTACTTCAGGCGGGCCCAGACGCCCTGGCCGGGCTCGGTCGCGCCGTTGCCGCCCTTGGTCTTCACGGCGACCTGGACGTCCTTGTAGCCGCCGAGCTCGGACTCGGTGGCGTCGATGATCTCGGTCTTCCAGCCGACGCGCTCGGCGTAGCGCAGGTACATGCGCAGCAGGTCGCCGGCGAACAGGGCCGACTCGTCGCCGCCCGCGCCCGCCTTGACCTCCAGGATCACGTCCTTGTCGTCGCTGGGGTCGCGCGGGACCAGCAGCAGACGGAGCTTCTCGGTGAGCTCCTCGCGCTGCTTCTCCAGTTCCTTCACCTCGGCGGCGAAGTCGGGGTCGTCGACGGCGAACTCCTTCGCCGTGCCGATGTCGTCCCCGGTCTGCTTCCAGGAGCGGTACGTCGCGACGATCGGGGTCAGCTCGGCGTAGCGCTTGTTGAGCTTGCGCGCGTTGGCCTGGTCGGCGTGGACCGACGGGTCAGCGAGCTTCTTCTCCAGATCGGCGTGCTCGCCGATCAGTTCCTCGACCGCCTCGAACATCTCCGGCTCCAATGGGCTGTCCCCGCTCGGACACGAGCGTGGGGGACGTAGGTACGACGAATGGGGGCTGCACCGCAAAGCGCCGGTCCCGGCGTCCCCTGCGCGGGGACACCGGAGACCGGCGCTGTGGGCTCGCTACTTCTTGGCAGCTGCAGCCTTGCCGAAGCGGGCCTCGAAGCGGGCCACACGGCCACCGGTGTCGAGGATCTTCTGCTTGCCCGTGTAGAACGGGTGGCACTCGGAGCAGACCTCGGCGCGGACGGTGCCGCTGGAGATCGTGCTGCGGGTGGTGAACGACGCGCCACAGGTGCAGCTGACCTGCGTCTCGACGTACTCGGGGTGGATGTCGCGCTTCAAGGGTGTCTCCTAGTTTCGGGAGGGCGCCGGGTCGCCGCCGCGGGATGCGGGTGCGTGAACCGGAGCCGACGTACCAGTCTGCCAGGACTGGGCGCATCCCCCAAAACCGGGGTGGGGGACGTTCTATTCCCCGGGGCCTTCCCGACCCCGTCCCGAGGGTGTCCCGGACGGCCCCGGACGGTCAGCCGGAGCTGACGACGCCCTTGGCCTCGCCGGTCGCCGTGCCCTCGGTGGCCGACTCGGGAATCGCCCGGTCGGCCTTCAGCGCCTTCCAGACCTGCCCGGCCTTGGTCTTCTCGACCAGGACCCGGTTGGCGTCCGCGCTGTCGTACCGGACCGGCATGGTCACCATGGTCATCTTCGAGGCGCTGATGCCCTTGAATCCGCCGGCGAAGGACGCGAGGTCCTTGACGGAGGCCAGGTCCGAGTCCGTGGTCACGGTCTTCGTGGCGGTGTCGGCGACGTCGTAGAGCTTCTTCGGACTGGTCAGGACGCCCAGCTCCTTGACCTGCTCGACCAGTGCCTTGATGAACGCCTGCTGGAGCTGGATGCGGCCGAGGTCGGAGCCGTCGCCGACGCCGTGCCGGGTGCGGACCAGGCCGAGCGCCTGCTCGCCGTCGAGGGTGTGGCTCCCGGCCTTCAGCTTCAGGTGGCTGTCCGGGTCGGAGATGTCCTCGGTGGTGGTGATGTCCACCCCGCCGAGGTCGTCGACGAGCTTCTCGAAGCCGCTGAAGTCGACCTCGACGTAGTGGTCCATGCGGATACCGCTGAGCGACTCGACGGTCTTGACGGCGCAGGCGGCGCCGCCGGTGGAGTACGCGGAGTTGAACATGACCTGCGACGCGGCGTCGTGGGTCACGCCCTTGCCGTCGGTGCAGCTGGGCCGGTCGACGAGGGTGTCGCGGGGTATCGAGACGACGCTGGCCTTCTTGTGGCCCTTGTAGACGTGCACGACCATCGCCGTGTCCGAGCGGGCCGAGCCGTCGTCGGTGCCGCCGCCCAGCTTCTTGTTGGTGCCCGAGCGGGTGTCCGAGCCGAGGACGAGGATGTCCTGCGAGCCGTTGTCGACGTCCAGCGGCCGGTCGCTGCCGAGGGCCTGGTTGATGTCGACGCTCTTGATGTTGCCGTTGAGCTTGAAGTACAGGTACCCGAGCCCGGTGCCGCCCAGGGCGACGATGCCCGCGGCGGCCCAGGCCGTGACGAGCAGGCCCTTGCGGCGGTTGCCGCGGGGGGCGCTGCGGCGGCCCGGGGCGCGGTGGCGGGGGCCGTTCGGGCCGGGTTCCGGAGGTGTGCCGGGTACCGGCGTGCTCTCGGCAGACATGTGCTCCTCAGTCCTTGTTTCGGTCGGTTACCCCCTGGTTTCAGGGCTAGGCCCGGTCTGTCACGACGCGTACCGGTCCATGGTCACTCCGTACGGTCAGACGGGGAAACCCGGGAAAGGGTTGCACAACGCAGTGTGCCCACCGCGTGGAGCGATGGGCACACTGCGTGACCGGCGAGCTGCGGCGGATCCGCGCTCACCTGCGATTTCAGCCGAAGATGTCGTACTGCTGGTAGCCCGTGCCGATCGAGATCCTTGTGGCAAAGATCTCCGACGTGGCCTTGCCCGTGCCCTTGTACAGGTAGAGCGTGCCGCCGGGGGTGCGGGCCAGGAAGTCGGCCCTGCCGTCGCCGGTCACGTCACCGGGGGCGTCGAAGGCGTTGTAGCCGCTCCAGGTGCGCACCTTGATGCGGGAGGAGAACGCTCCGGTGCCGGCCTTGCCGGTGCCCTTGTACAGGTAGACGTACGAGCCGCTCTTGCTGCGGGTGATCAGGTCGGCCTTGCCGTCACCGGTGAAGTCGCCGTGGCCGCGCACCGAGTTGTACTGGTTCCAGCCGGTGCCCACCTGGACGCGGGTCGAGAAGGAGCCGGTGCCCTTGCCGGGGTAGATCCACAGGGCGCCGGCCGAGTCGACCGAGAGCAGGTCGGGCAGGGCGTCCCCGGTGACGTCGCCGGGGGCGACGATGCGGGTGCGGGTCTTCCAGTTGTCGAAGATCTGCTTGGTGCCCCAGGTGCCGGTGGCCGGCACGTAGTGCAGCCAGAAGACGTCGCCGTCGGCGCTGCGGCGGATCACCAGGTCCTGGTAGCCGTCCCGGTCGAGATCGGCCTGCAGGATGACGTTGACGCCGCTCCAGTCGCCCCACGACTCGCGCGCCGCGAACGACGTGCCCTTGGAGTCCTTCTCGAAGCCCTCCTCGGAGGAGTCCTCGCGCAGGAACAGGTCGGCCTTGTCGTCGCCGCTGAGGTTGGTGTCCTCGACGCGCGGATAGGCGGCGCCCGCGTAGGTGCTGACCTTGGAGAAGACGCTGTACGCGCCTTCCTCGACGCAGTCCTTCACGCCCCAGGAGACGACGCCGACGATGCGGCCGTTCACGACGAGCGGGCCGCCGGAGTCACCGTTGCAGGCGGAGGTGGTGCCGGTGTCGCTGCCGGTCGCCGGCTTGCCCGCGCAGACCATGTGGCCCTTGACGAAGTCGCTGCCGTAGTAGCCGGCGCAGGTGCTGTCCGACTGGATCGGCAGCTGCGCCGTCTTCAGCGTCTCGGAGATGTCCTCGGTGGTGGAGGTGGTGCGGCCCCAGCCGTAGAGGGTGGCCTCGGTGCCGGCCGCGTACGACGCGGTGTCACCGGACGTCGTCATCCTGATCGGCTTGGCCGCGATCGGGTTCGGCAGCGTCAGGACCGCGATGTCGTTGTCGATGGTCGCGTCGCTGTACGAGGGGTGGTCCCACTGGCGCCAGACGCCGGAGACGGTGCCGCCGTGCAGGTCGGTGTCGTCCGCCTCGTCCGTCGTCGGCAGCTGCGAGGTGCCGGTGATGACGGCGCCGTTGGCGTGCCAGTCGTAGCCGTCGACGCAGTGCGCGGCGGTGAGGATCTTCGTCGGCGAGATCACGGCGCCGCCGCAGAAGAAGCCGAGGTCGTCGCTCTCGCTCGATGTGCCCTGGTCGTCGTAGTACCAGAGCTGCGCCATCCACGGAGCGGACGTGATGGTGGTCTCGGTGCCACCGATGATCTTCGGGTCGATGCCCGAGGCGGTGGTGCCGGCGCTGAGCGAGGCCTTCTTCGGCGTCTCGCCGGCCGTGTCGTCACCGGCGACCGCGCCGGCCACCCGCTCCGTCAGCTCGGCGAGCGTCGCCGAGCTGGTGGCGGGCTTGACGGTCGGCTTCGGCAGCGCGGTGGCGGCGTCGGCGGACGACATCAGCATCGCTCCGGCGACGACGGCGGCCAGCGAGGCAGCCGCCACGGGCACGGCTATGCGGATCCGGCGTCTGTGACGCCCGGCTCCGGACAGGGTGGTGCTCACTCAAGTCCCCCCACAGAGTCAAGAGTTGAGAGGCCGAAGCGTCGTCGAACAATAATCGAAGACTTCTTCGACTCAAGATGAAGTCGCGATCGTACCCCGGCCCCCGGCACCACAGAGGGCCGCCCCCGTCACTTGCGTGACGGGGGCGGCCCTCGGCGTTCGTGCGGCTGACGTCAGTCGTTGCCGTTGCCCGGCGACGGCGTCGTCTTCTGGATCTGCAGCAGGAACTCGGCGTTCGACTTCGTCTGCTTCATCTTGTCGAGAAGCAGCTCGATCGCCTGCTGCTGGTCGAGCGCGTGCAGCACCCGGCGCAGCTTCCAGGTGATGGCGAGCTCGTCGCTGCCGAGCAGGATCTCTTCCTTACGGGTGCCGGACGCGTCCACGTCCACCGCCGGGAAGATGCGCTTGTCGGCGAGCTTGCGGTCGAGCTTGAGCTCGGCGTTGCCGGTGCCCTTGAACTCCTCGAAGATCACCTCGTCCATGCGCGAGCCGGTGTCGACCAGCGCGGTGGCCAGGATGGTCAGCGAGCCGCCGTCCTCGATGTTGCGCGCCGCACCGAAGAAGCGCTTCGGCGGGTAGAGCGCGGTCGAGTCGACACCACCGGACAGGATGCGGCCGGAGGCGGGCGCCGCGAGGTTGTACGCACGGCCCAGACGCGTGATCGAGTCGAGCAGGACGACGACGTCGTGACCCAGCTCCACCAGGCGCTTGGCACGCTCGATGGCGAGCTCGGCGACCGTGGTGTGGTCCTCGGCCGGACGGTCGAAGGTCGAGGAGATGACCTCGCCCTTGACCGACCGCTGCATGTCGGTGACCTCTTCCGGACGCTCGTCGACCAGGACGACCATCAGGTGGCACTCGGGGTTGTTGTGCGTGATCGCGTTGGCGATCGCCTGCATGATCATGGTCTTGCCGGTCTTCGGCGGGGCCACGATCAGACCGCGCTGGCCCTTGCCGATCGGCGCGACGAGGTCGATGATCCGGGTCGTCAGCACGCCCGGGTCCGTCTCCAGGCGGAGGCGGTCCTGCGGGTACAGCGGCGTCAGCTTGTTGAACTCCGGTCGGCCGCGGCCGTGTTCGGGCGCCATGCCGTTGACGGAGTCGAGGCGGACGAGCGCGTTGAACTTCTCGCGACGCTCCCCCTCCTTCGGCTGACGGACCGCGCCGGTGATGTGGTCACCCTTGCGCAGGCCGTTCTTGCGGACCTGGGCGAGCGAGACGTACACGTCGTTCGGCCCGGGCAGGTAGCCCGAGGTGCGGATGAACGCGTAGTTGTCGAGGATGTCCAGGATGCCCGCGACGGGGATCAGGACGTCGTCGTCGGCGACCTGCGGCTCGTTGGCGCCGAACTCGTCACGGCCACGACGGCCGCGGCGGTCGCGGTAACGCCCCCGGCGGCCGCGGCGGCCACCCTCGAAGTCGTCGTCGTCCTGGGGGCCGTTGTCCCGCTGCTGCCGGTCCTGGCGGCCGCCGCCCTGCTGCTGGCGGTCCTGCCGGTCCTGGCGCTGCTGACCGCCGCCGCCCTGGCCGCCGCCCTGCTGCTGGTCGTCGCCCTTGCCCCGGCCACGGTCGCGGCCACCGCGGTCCCCACGCTCACCGCGGTCGCCCCGGTCCCGGTCGCGATCGCGGCGGTCACGGCGGCCCTGACGGCCCTCGGCGCCCTCGCCGTCGACGGAGGCCTCGGCCTTGGGCTCGCTCTTCGCCTCGGCGGCGACCGTCTCGGGGGCACCCGCCTCGGCGGTGGCCCGGCGCCGGCGGCGCTCGCCCGCGGGGGCCTCGTCTCCCCCGCGCTCGGCTTCGCCCGCACGGGAGGGGCCGCCGGCCGGCTGGCCGGGGATCTCGATCTGCTGCTGGGCCACGGCCTTCTCGGCGGCCTTCTCGGCCTTCTCCGCCGACTTGTCGGCGGTCTTCGCGGCGGGCGCGGACTCGTCACCCGTGCGCGCCTTGGACGTGGCGCGGCGCTTCGGCTTGGTCTCGGCGGTGTCGGCGGTCTTCGCCGCGCCTCCCCCGGCCTGCGCCTCCTTGATGACCTCGATCAGCTGGCTCTTGCGCATACGCGCGGTGCCCCTGATGCCGAGGCCGGATGCGACCTGCTGCAGCTCGGCCAGCACCATGCCGTCGAGGCCGGTGCCACGGCGCCGCCGGGAGCCGGCACCGGTGGCAGGCGCGGAGGCGTCCGTGGCGGGCGCGGCAGCGGTCTCCTCGACACGTGCGCCCATCAGATCGGTGGTGTCGCTCACGAAGGGTCCTTCCCTGGAGCGGACGTCGGCCTGTCTGGCTCGGCGACCGGTTGTGCTGTCCGGCTTTGGTCCTGTCTCTGTGGACCGTGCCGGGGCGGTGGTCCGCCAAAGCGGCGGAAGAGATATCTGGTGATGACGATTCCCGGAGCCGTGGCACTCGGTGCCTGTGTCAGGCGGCTCGGTCACGCCGGTTCCGGAGCGTGCTCGGCAAACCGCTCAGTGTCCTCGTACGAGGTACGAAACACGGTGCGGCTTGGGAGGCTCCCGGAAGAATGGTTGTCCCGAACGGGGACACGAAGCACCTCGCCATGGCTGGGTCGGGTGCAGACTTGAGGTTAACACTACCGGATCCAACAAACATTCCCCCTCTCGAAATCCGGCAACCGTGACTCCTAATGGGCGCCGGTGGGTGCGAGCGGCAGCACGCTCGCCCCCTGTGCGTCGAGGTCCAGCCGGTTCGCGGCCCAGCCCTCGCCCGCCAGATGGGCGACCTTGTCCGCGCTCGCCTCGTCCGCCAGCGCCAGGACCGTGGGCCCCGCGCCGGAGATCACCGCGGGCACGCCGTCGGCCCGCAGCCGCTCCACCAGGGCGGCGCTCTCCGGCATGGCCGGGGCGCGGTACTCCTGGTGCAGCCGGTCCTCGGTGGCGGGCAGCAGCAGCTCCGGGCGCCTGGTCAGCGCCTCGACGAGCAGTGCGGCGCGGCCCGCGTTGGTGGCGGCGTCGACGTGCGGCACGCTGCGCGGCAGCAGTCCGCGCGCGGTCTCGGTGAGGACCGCCTTGCCGGGCACGAAGACCACCGGAACGACGGAAGGGGCGGGATCCATCCTGATCGCCCGGGCGGCGCCGCTCTCCATCCAGGACAGGGTGAAGCCGCCGAGGAGACAGGCCGCGACGTTGTCGGGGTGGCCCTCGATCTCGGTGGCGAGTTCGAGCAGCGCCGTGTCGTCGAGCCGGGTGTCGCCGCCTATGGTCACGGCACGCGCGGCGACGATGCCCGCGCAGATGGCGGCCGACGAGGAGCCGAGGCCGCGGCCGTGCGGAATGCGGTTGGCGCAGACGATCTCAAGGCCGCGGGGCTGCCCGCCCAGCAGGTCGAAGGCGGTGCGCAGGGAGCGTACGAGCAGGTGGTTCTCGTCGCGCGGAAGCGTTTCGCTTCCCTCGCCCGCGATGTCGACGTGCAGCCCGGAGTCGGCCACCCGGACGACCACGTCGTCGTACAGCCCCAGTGACAGGCCGAGGGCGTCGAAGCCCGGGCCGAGGTTGGCACTGGTGGCGGGGACGCGCACCCGGACGGCGGCGGCGCGGAAGGCTGGACCGGCCATCGCTCGATGACTCTCCTTGAGCTGCGTGATGTACGAGATGTCGATGAACTGCGATACGTGCGCAGGACCCCAGGGCCGCGGGCGCGGCGCGGCTCCGCGGCATATGCGGCGGGCGGGTTCGGTACAGCCTATCGAAGGAAGGTTCTGTGGCGACATAGGGCGCACGGGAGGCGCACGATGCGTGTCGTGAGCCCTGCGTGCACCCGCAGTCGGGTGCCCCCGCATCCCGCCCTCCGAGGCCGGTGGGAGACCGGGAGGCGACCGGCGCCGAGGCCGTTGGGAGTACCCGGACGCGACCGGCGCCGAGGCCGGTGGGAGACCCGGAGGCGACCGGCGCCGAGACCATCGGAAAGCCCGGAGGCGATCGGCGCCGACGTGGGTGGGTCGTCCGGCCGGGAGCATCCCCCGTGTACCCGCAGGGGTCCCGCCCGCGCCGGCGCCATACGAGCGGGAGGCGCTTCACCTGCACCGGTGGCAGCACCTCCCGGGGCGGGGGGAGAGTCGGCTTCCGCCGGCCCTCCCCGTCGTCCCGCACATCCGCTCCGGACGGGGCGGCCCGCCCGGACATCGGGGCCGGAGTGCCGGACCCGCGTCCTACGCGAGGCCGAGCCGCTCGGCGGCCGTGACCGCGTCCACCGGAACGGTGACCGGCTGCGGGGCACCCGCGACGGCCCAGTCCGGGTCCTTGAGCCCGTTCCCGGTCACCGTGCAGACGATCCGCTGGCCCGGGTCGACCAGACCCTGCTCGGCTGCCTTCAGCAGACCGGCGACGGACGCGGCGGAGGCGGGCTCGACGAAGACGCCCTCCTGCGCGGCCAACAGCCGGTAGGCGCGCAGGATCTCACGGTCCGTCACCTCGTCGATGAGGCCGCCCGACTCGTCCCGCGCGGCCAGCGCGAACTGCCACGAGGCCGGGTTGCCGATACGGATCGCGGTGGCGATGGTCGACGGGTCCTTGACCACCTCGCCGCGCACGATGGGCGCGGAGCCGGAGGCCTGGAAACCCCACATGCGGGGAGTCCGCGAGGCGATCCCGTCACCGGCGTACTCGCGATAGCCCTTCCAGTACGCCGTGATGTTGCCCGCGTTGCCCACCGGGAGGACGTGGATGTCGGGCGCGTCACCGAGCATGTCGACGATCTCGAACGCGGCGGTCTTCTGACCCTCGATACGCACCGGGTTGACCGAATTGACCAGCGCCACCGGGTAGTTGTCCGAGAGCGAGCGGGCCAGCGTCAGGCAGTCGTCGAAGTTCCCGTCGACCTGGAGGATCTTGGCGCCGTGCACGAGGGCCTGGCCCATCTTGCCGAGCGCGATCTTGCCCTGCGGGACGAGAACGGCGGAGACCATCCCGGCCCGTACGGCATAGGCGGCCGCCGAGGCCGACGTGTTGCCGGTGGAGGCGCAGATGACCGCCTTCGCGCCCTCCTCCTTGGCCCGCGTGATGGCCATGGTCATGCCGCGGTCCTTGAAGGACCCCGTCGGGTTCGCGCCCTCCACCTTGAGGTGGACCTCGCAGCCCGTGCGCTCGGAGAGCACCTGCGCCGGGACGAGCGGCGTACCGCCCTCCCGGAGCGTCACGACCTCAGTGCTGTCGGAAACCGGCAGCCGGTCCCGGTACTCCTCGATGATTCCGCGCCACTGGTGGGTCATTGCTGGTTACTCTCCTTCAACCCGCATGATGCTGGCGACACCCCGCACGGTGTCGAGGCTGCGCAACGCCTCGACGGTCCCGTTCAGGGACGCGTCGGACGCGCGGTGGGTGACCACGACGAGAGAGGCATCGCCGCCTCCGTCTTGTCGGCCCTGCTGGCGCACGGTGTCGATGGAGACCCCGTGCTCGGCGAAGACGGTCGCGACCTGGGCGAGCACGCCCGGTTTGTCCGCCACGTCGAGACTGATGTGGTAGCGCGTGACGACCTCGCCCATCGGCGAGACCGGCAGCTGGGTGTACGCGGAGTCCCCGGGCCCGGTCGCCCCGCCGAGCCTGTTGCGGCACACCGCCACGAGGTCGCCGAGCACGGCGGACGCGGTCGGCGCACCGCCCGCTCCGGGCCCGTAGAACATCAGCTGGCCCGCGGCGTCCGACTCCACGAAGACGGCGTTGTACGCGCCGCGCACCGAGGCCAGCGGGTGGCTCAGGGGGATCATCGCGGGGTGCACTCGCGCCGTGACGGACCCGCCGTCGGCCGCCCGCTCGCAGATGGCGAGCAGTTTGATGGTGCAGCCCATCCGCCGCGCCGAGGCGAAGTCGGCGGCGGTC
This sequence comes from Streptomyces sp. NPDC026417, assembly GCF_055567695.1. Lineage (NCBI taxonomy): Bacteria > Bacillati > Actinomycetota > Actinomycetes > Kitasatosporales > Streptomycetaceae > Streptomyces > Streptomyces sp. NPDC026417. The sequence continues at coordinate 175,743 of NZ_JBVHPY010000005.1, read as the reverse complement.
ACCTCGGTCATGCCCTCGCGGTACACGTCGTCGAGGCGCACGCGCGTGTGGAAGGCGATTCCGGCGAGGATCGCGGCCTTGGCGGCGGCGTCGAAGCCCTCGACGTCGGCGGTGGGGTCCGCTTCGGCGTAGCCCAGGGCGGTGGCCTCGTCGAGGGCCTCCTGGTAGCCGGCTCCCGTCGAGTCCATCTTGTCGAGGATGAAGTTGGTGGTGCCGTTGACGATGCCGAGCACCCGGTTGACCTTGTCGCCGGCGAGCGACTCGCGCAGCGGCCGGATCAGCGGGATGGCACCCGCGACGGCTGCCTCGTAGTAGAGGTCCCGGCCGTGCTGCTCGGCAGCGGCGTGCAGGGCGGCGCCGTCCTGGGCGAGCAGGGCCTTGTTGGCCGAGACGACCGACGCGCCGTGCTCGAAGGCGGTGGTGATGAGCGTGCGGGCCGGCTCGATGCCGCCGATGACCTCGACGACGACGTCGATGTCCCCGCGCTTGACCAGTGCGGTGGCGTCGGTGGTGACCAGGGCCGGGTCGATGCCCTCGCGCACCTTGGAGGGCCGCCGCACGGCGACACCGGCCAGCTCCACGGGGGCGCCGATGCGCGCGGTGAGGTCGTCCGCGTGCGTCGTCATGATGCGCGCCACCTCTGAGCCGACAACCCCACAGCCCAGCAGCGCCACCTTCAGCGGACGCGTACGCATCATCCGACCTCGTTTCCTCATACCGTCACGGTGGGACCAGTCTCACTCACCGGACGGGGGTTTCTATCCGTCGTCCGGATCGTGAGATGTCTATTTCATTTTCCTGGGCGGCGGACGCAGGAGATCTTGCGCCCGCCCGCGGGCCTCCCAGGAGGGGTCAGCCGACGTCGAGACGCAGCAGGTCCTCCTCCGTCTCCCGGCGGACGATCACCCGCGCCTCGCCGTCCTGCACCGCCACGACCGGCGGCCGCAGCGCGTGGTTGTAGTTGCTCGCCATCGAACGGCAGTAGGCGCCGGTGGCCGGCACCGCGATGAGATCACCGGGCGCGAGGTCGGCGGGCAGGAACGCGTCGCGGACCACGATGTCGCCACTCTCACAGTGCTTGCCCACGACGCGGACGAGCATCGGCTCGGCGTCACTCGTGCGCGACACGAGCGAGACGCTGTATTCCGCGTCGTAGAGCGCGGTCCTGATGTTGTCGGACATGCCCCCGTCGACGGAGACGTACGTCCGCAGGCCCTCCAGCGGCTTGATGGTGCCGACCTCGTACAGCGTGAAGGCCGTCGGCCCGGCGATGGCGCGGCCCGGCTCGACCGAGATGCGCGGCGTCCGCAGCCCGGCCGCCTCGCACTCCCGCGTGACGATCTCGCCGAGCGCCTTGGCGATCTCGTGCGGCTCGCGGGGGTCGTCGTCGCTGGTGTACGCGATGCCGAGGCCGCCGCCGAGGTCGATCTCGGGCAACTCGATCCCGTGCTCGTCCCGCACGGCGGCCAGCAGGGCGACCACCCTGCGGGCGGCGACCTCGAAGCCGGCCATGTCGAAGATCTGCGAGCCGATGTGCGAGTGGATCCCGACCAGTTCGAGCCCGTCGAGGGTGAGCGCGCGCCGTACGGCCTCGGCGGCCTGCCCGTCCGCGAGCGCGATCCCGAACTTCTGGTCCTCGTGCGCCGTGGCGATGAACTCGTGCGTGTGGGCCTCGACGCCGACGGTCACGCGGATCTGCACCCGCTGCCGCTTGCCGAGGCTGTCGGCGATGTGCGCGACCCGGACGATCTCCTGGAAGGAGTCGAGCACGATGCGCCCGACGCCGCTCTCGATGGCGGCGGTGATCTCGCCGACCGACTTGTTGTTGCCGTGGAAGGCGATCCGGTCGGCGGGCATCCCGGCGGACAGCGCGGTGGCGAGCTCTCCGCCGGAGCAGACGTCGAGGTTCAGCCCCTCCTCGTGCAGCCAGCGGACCACGGCACGCGACAGGAAGGCCTTGCCGGCGTAGAAGACGTCGGCGTCGTGCCCGAAGGCCGACCGCCAGGCACGCGCCCGCGCCCGGAAGTCGGACTCGTCGACGATGTAGGCGGGCGTGCCGAACTCCTCGGCGAGCGTCTTGACGTCGATACCGCCGACGCTGAGGGCACCGTCCGTCGTACGCGTCACGGTCTGCGCCCACACCTTGGGGTCGAGCGCGTTGAGGTCGGTCGGCGGGGCGCTGTAGTGGCCCTCGGGAAGCACATCGGCGTGACGGGGCCCGGCGGGGTGTGCGGAACGGCTCATTCTTCTCTCACAGGTAGTCAGGGGCACTGATGCCGAGCAGGGACAGGCCGCCGGCCAGCACCGACCCGGCGGCTTCGGCGAGCGCGAGCCGGGCACGGTGGGCGGCCGAGGGTTTCTCGTCCCCCAGCGGCAGCACGGTGTGCTGACAACCGAGAACGGCGTCGGCGACGACGACGAGATGCCGGGCGAGCCGGTCGGGCGCGTACTGGACGGCGGCGGCGCGCAGAGCCGGGGGGTGGTCGGCGAGGGCGCGCACGAGCGGGGCGGTGGCGTGCGCCGCCTGCGGGTCACCCGGATCACCGGCAAAGCCCAGGCGGGCGGCGTTGCGGGTGAGCGCCCGGGTGCGGGCGTGGGCGTAGTGGACACGGAAGAGGGGATTGGCCGCGTGCTGCACGAGATGGTCGGCGCTGACCCGGGGCCGGTCGTGCCCGGCCGGATGAAGCAGCGCCCATCGCGCGGCGTCGGCACCGAGGGGGGTGGGGTCCTCGGGGGCGGGAACGGGGCGGAGATCGACCAGGATCGGACCGACGGGGGCGTCGCTGGCGGGGGCTTCGCTGGCGGGGCAGGCGCTGTCTCCGGGGCGGGCGCCGTTGCCGGCGGGGGCGTCGCTGGTGGGGGCTTCGCTGGCGGGGCGGGCTACGTCGCCGGCGGGGGCTTCGTCACCGGTGCGGGGAGCGTCCGGGGCGGGCGCGCGGTGCAGTACCTCGGCACGGCCGCCCTGGGTGGCGACGATCCGGACGAGGGTGTCGGCGACGACCTCCGCACGGATGTCGTACGGGATCCGGAACCGCAGGACCTGCCCGGCGAGGGCGTCCCCGTGGCCGTACTCACCGCTCCGGATCTCCCGTACGAGGGCGGCGACGGGGTCGGCGGCCCGGTCGAGGCGGATGTTCAGGAACCCCGGCCCGGTGATCTCGACGCCGGCGACACCGTCGGTACGGGTGAGGTGGGCCCGCAGGATCTCGGCCACCTGCCGGGGCGGCCGGCCGGCGGGGCGCGCCAGCTGCAAGGCGATGTTGGTGGCGTAGTCCCCGCATCCGCCGGGGCCGGGCACGGTCACGACCGCCCGCGCGGGCACGTCCACCCTCAGCTCCCCCACGTCCACAGCACGACGCACCGCGCGCAGCACGGTACGGGAGAGCTCGACGGGGGTCACGGGACAAGCGTAGGGGAGGAGGGGGGTACGGAAGCGAGCCGGTTTACCGAAGGGTCCGGGATGTGGACGGGGTGGGGTGGGAGGGGGCGGTTGCGCGGGCCCGGGGTGGGGTGCCCGGGCCGGGGGCTTGAACCGGCGAGGTGGTGGCGGCCGGGGACCGGGCCGTCCCGGGCTGTCGGTGTGCGGCCCTCGGCGATCGTCAACGACGGACGGTCGACGGACCACGGACAGCTGACGGCTGACGGCTGACGGCTGACGGCTGACGGCTGACGGCGGGAACCGTGAATCACCCGGCTGAGGTCCCCCACCGCCAGCCGACTGAAGCCCTACGGGCTGCGGGCTGCGGGCTGCGGGCTGCGGGGGGCTACGGGCTACGGGCTACGGGCTACGGCTGACGATCGACGAATAGGAGGGACGGCTCGACGGCTAGGTGCCGGTGCGGCCGGCGCGCTCGGGGTCGCCGGTGCCGCCCTGGGCACTGCCGAAGGGGGCGGAGTGGGGGCCGACGGGGCTGCCGGCCTCGACCGCACGGTCCATCAACTGCCTTACGACCCGAACGAGTTCGGCAGGCTCGAAGGGCTTGGCGAGGAAGGCGTCGACACCGACATCGAGTCCGGTCTCGACCTCGTGGTGAGTGCAGGCGCTGACGATGGCGAGGGGCAGATTGCGGGTCCGGGGATCGGCACGGAGCCGGGCGGCTGTCCGCAACCCGTCGAGGCGGGGCATGACCACGTCGAGGGTGACGACGTCGGGGCGCACTTGGTGCACGACGTCCAGGCATTCGGCACCGTCGGCAGCGGTCACGACCTCGATGCCCTCCAGCTCGAGGTTGACCCTGATCAGCTGCCGGATGACCTTGTTGTCGTCCACGACAAGGACCCGACCGGACGCGCCTGGCACAACTCGAGAGTAGGTCGGCGCCCACCGCCGCGTCCGGGTTTTCCCGACTTCCACCCCCTGAGGGTGGCCGCGCCCAGTTCAGGGCCCCGACTCCCCGCGGAAACCTGTTCATGGCACCCCCTACCGAGCTGGTAGGGTTCTACCCGTCGCCGCACACACCGCGGCCGACACGCCCCCGTAGCTCAGGGGATAGAGCAACGGCCTCCGGAGCCGTGTGCGCAGGTTCGAATCCTGCCGGGGGCACCCCTCATGAGGTGCCCAAAGACCCCGTCACCAGCGGAAACGCTGAGGCCGGGGTCTTCGCGTTTCTACGGCCCTGCGCAGCCGTATGCCGCCCTGAGCGGCCCTATGTCGGCGTCTGTGGACTATTCGTGGACAGGATCTTGGAGCGTTTTCCCTGGTCAGTCCCCACAAACGACGAAGGCCCCCGGAAAGGTCCAGGGGCCCAGCGTAGGAGGCGACGCGCGCATCGTTCAGACGTACTCGTTCAGCAGGTCCTCGATACGGCGGTTGGCCACCTCCTGACGCCCGTCCAGACACTTCGCGTAGCGGCCGAGCAGGACCTCAACACTGTTGCCCGCCCGTTCGGCGACCTCGGTGGGGTCGACTCCGGCGTTGAGCCACGTCGACAGAGCGGAGTGGCGAAGGTCGTACGGCCGCCGTGCCAGAGGGGAGGCCACCGCGGCCGGCGGAAGCGCCAGCGTCCGGGCTTTCTGCCAGGCCCGCCAGTACGTGGAGGAGGCGACCACTCCCCCGCCCTCGCTGTAGAAGAGGCGGCCGTCAGCGGCGATTCCGAAAGCGTCGAGGTGCTCGCGGAGTATCGCGACGAGCTGGGGCGGGAGTGGGACGCGACGCACGTCCTCGGCCGGTCGGTTCTTTAGCCCGCGGTCGTCATGGCTGTCGCCGGAATCCGTCCACTGTTTGCCGACGCTCGGACGCGTGCGGTGTAGGAGGGCAGTCCCCCAGCTCTGCTCAGGCAGCGTGAGGTCAGCTTCGGCTAGACCGACCGCTTCGGCAGGCCGCAGGCCGGCGAAGTACATGCAGGCGAAGAGTCCGACCAGGCGGCGCCCCCGGGCCCTGCGATAGCCGCCGACGTAGGACACGGCGTGGAGCAGTGAGACGGCCTGCTGGGGATTCACCACAACGCGGGGATCCACTTCGCTGGACACCTTGGGTTTCTGCCAACGCACGGCGGTGAGCGGATTCTCCCGGAATTCACCGAGGTCAACTGCGTAGTGCAGGGCGTTGACGAAGGTGCGCCGCTTGCGGCGTACTGTCTCGGCCGCAGCAGATTTCCCATCAAGACGAATCTTGAACGAGTCGAGCACCTCACGCGCCGTCACGGGATCGGCCAAGTCATTCAACGGCCGCGACGCCTTGGCGATCCAATGCAGAGTGTTCGCGACCTCCGTAGGCACCTCCCGCTCAGCCGGCGCGGGGAGGACAAACGCCCAGTTCCGTAGGGCGGCCCTGATCAGAGGGGCACTCGGCCGTCCCGGGCGATCGTCGAGAAGCGCGATCGTCACCGCGGTCAGCGATTCATTGATCCCGTCGCGGGTGTTGGGCGCGGCATGCGGCCATTTCATCGCCAGGTACCTCCGGGCGAAGTCGTACCAGGTCAACTCAGCTTTTGCCTCGGTCATCGAGTCCGGAAGGCCCGTACCGTCGTCGAATTCCTGGCCCTCCCGGGCGGCGTGCATGAGCTTGGTGCGGTAGTGATCCGCCAGCGCCTTGGTCCGGAAGGTCTCCGAGAAAACTGAGCCGCCAACGGACCATCGGACGTTATAGGAAGGCCGTTTCGAGGCGCGCTTGCGGACTCCCCAGATCTTCACGTCGAGAGACTTCACGCGGCTTCCTCCCGCTCGCGCAACCACGCGGTGAAGTCGCTTCGCCAGATCCTCAGTTCACCGTTGGGCAGCTTAAGCGCTTTCGGGGCTTGGCCTAGTTCCCGCCAGCGGTAGAAGGTGCGCCGGGAGACTCTCCCCAACTCGTTGAGGATCTCGGGAACGGTCATCAGTTCGTCCCTCATTGGTGCGCTCCTTCCACGACTAGCTGGTCTTGCAGGGCTTCGCGTGCGGTCTCGCGGTTGAGTTGGATGTCGCGGCGGATGCTGGCGGCGAGCCAGGATTCGCCGGGGGTGTAGCCGTGGCCGGCGTAGGTCCAGTGCGCGAGCACGAGGGTGGTCGCCTCGGGGTTGTCGTCGGGGTCGGGCAGGCCGAGGGCTTGGCGTTGCAGGGCTGCGCGGTAGTCGGCGCGGACCTGGCGGAGGGCGCTGAGGGTGGTGGAGTAGCGGCGGGATTTTGTGGAGAAGTGGCCGCGGAAGCCGAGCATGTGGGCCCACTCCCGCAACTTCCGGTCCGGGTAGAGGGCGTGGAGGTCGAGGCAGGCTTCGATCAGCCGGCGGGGATGCTCGGGCACGTCGAGGAGCACGAGGGCTTCCTTGTTGCCGATCCGGCGGTCTACGGTGCCGGTCGTCTCAGCGGCTTTCGTCGCGTATTTGGCCACGTAGGACGCCACGGCAAGTTCGGTGATCTCTTCGCCCTGGCCGAAGGCGCCGATCGGCTGGACGTCGAGTTGCGTGCCCCAGCGCAGGGTGCGGGCCGGCTCGTCACCGGCGGGAGGTACGTCAACGGCGACGCGGGCAGCAGCGGCATGGATGGCGTCCGTGAGCAGGGCCAGCGTCGCCCAGGCCGGCGGCGGGGTGTCGGGTCCCTCGGGTCCGTCGAAGCGGATCACGGCATGGAAGTGCACGGCGCCACGCTTTTGATATTCGGCGACCTTGCCGAAGGACAGCCTGGACTGTTCCCGGGCATCTTTCTGCGTGAGGCCGGCGCGCTTGGCGATCTCGCGACGGAGGTAGATCGTGAAGTAGCGCCACAGGTCGGAGGCGTGGTTGTTCCACAGCACCGCGCCCGCGTAGTCGTAGCGGTCCGGGTCGAGCGGGGTGCCCAGTTCCGGTGCGTCCTCACCGTGGCGGATACCGCAGCGGCAGGGCCGGGTGCCGGGCCGGTTGTGGACGGGACCGAAGCTCGGGGCGGTGAGGGTGGCGAACACGCGCGGGTGGTCGCGGATGGTATAGGGCGTGCCCTTATCGGGGTCTCCAGTGAGGCCGGCGCGGATCAAGTGGTAGGTGTCGCCGGCGTAGGTCCAGGCACACGAGGGGCAGCGCGAGGCACGACGGTTACCGCACGCGATGCGGAGCATGCCGCCAGGCTCTTCATCGGTGTTGTAGTAGTGCAGGACGGTCTGGGTCGTGGGGTCGATGGTCTTGGTTCCACCGGTCAGGCGAATGGGGTCGGAGCATCCTCCGGTGCGGCGGATCTGTTCCTGCCAGCGGTCGAAGTCGGCGGAGCCGGCCACCCTCAGCACGTCGGCGAGGGTGGCCGTGTCCAGGCCCGCCATGGTGGCGGTGTCGGTCACGCGGGAGCTCCCGTCTGTGCGGGGAGTCCGGCTAGGACGCGGGTGCGCCAGCCCAGGGCGTAGTCGAGGCAGTTAGCACAGTTCTTGTGGGTGTGGCCGGGCAGGGGCGGGCGGCGGCGGGCGTGATAGCTCCAGGCCGCGCTGTCAGAGGAGGCCAGCAGGTGGCCGACCTTGCTTAGACCCAGGGTCTTGAAGCCGAAGCCGTGCAGGTTGTTGAGGCCGTGTGCAGCCACGACGGTGACGATTTCAGCGCCCTCGCGGGTGGACTGGCGGCGGCAGACGGAGCCCAAGCCGACGACCGGTTCGGTGGCAAGGTTGACTCCAGCGCGGTCGTAGAGGGTCAGGCAGTGCTCGTAGTCGGCAACGGTCTTGCCCTGCACGACGGGGGCAATCCGTAGGTCAGGGGCAAGCGAGCGCAGTTCGAGGAAGTTCGCGACCGTGCGCCGCTGGTGTTCACGCACGCTGAGGTGGGTGCCAGCGAAAGTGAGCGGGCCAGCCGTCCCGCCGTGGACGATGAGGTCCTCACACATCCAGTCCTGCGGGGCAGCCCAGTCGTAGGGGCCTACGTGCTCCCAGATGCGCCGCAGGTCCTGCACGTACTGGCGTGGGGTGCGGGTCCAGCGGCCGTAGCGCTGGAGCTCCGTGAAGCCGCCGGAATCGATCGCGTACCGGCCAAGCGCGGGGTGCAGTTTTACGGCGCTGGTGAAGTGCTCGGACTTCAAGAACAGCGGCACCTGCGTGAGCCGGACCCAGTGACGCTTGTGGGTTGTCAGGTAGAACCTCACTGGTCCTCCCCCTTCACCGGGTGCCGGTCGATCCACTCCTCCGCGCACACCTTGTGGACGGGCTTGCCGTTGTCCGAGCGGAGCGGGGTGGGCTTGGTGCAGATCACGCACGGCTGGTCGCCGCTGTGGTCGAAGTGCTCCGGGGAGCGCCAGTCGAGGAGAGCCACGGCGATCACCGCCCCGCTCGGGTGAGGGCAAGGCCGGAGATGGTGTGGCCGGTGCCCTTGCATGTCGGGCAGGCGACGGGAACTGTCTCGCGGGAGTCGTCCGGGTGACGCTGGCCGGTGGTGATGGCCACAACGGGGAAGCCGTCGCAGTCCCGGCAGACGGGCACGTTCGGAGGGTGCTGAGGCATGATGAGAGAGCCCTTTCGGGTCGAAAGATCGGGAAGAGGTCAGGCCGTCCGGGGCGGGCGATACTTGGCGGTTGAGACCGCCCCGGAGGGCTTCATGAACGTTTGCTGCGGCCGAGCGTGTAGCTGAGTCCGCCGGTGGCGGACAGGACCGCGACGGCCGCGCCGGCGACGACGTGGGCGACGAAGGCGATCACCAGCAGGACCGTCACCGTTCCGGCGGTGACCAGCAGGGTGAGCACGATCGGGCCTTTGTAGGAGCGCGGGGCTTCCTGCACGATCACGACCTTGCGCAGGTCCGTACCGGGCGGGATCTGCCGGTAGAGGTCGGCGGGGATGTGACCGGCGCGGAACTGTTCGTCAGGCAGTTGCACGGGTCGGCCCTCCTCAGGTCGCGCAGCGGTGGGTGCGGGCGGCGAGTTCAGCGGCCGAGCGGTCGCCGTGCTCGGTGGAGAAGCCGCAGTTCGGGGCGGTGCACGCGGCCGTGTGCTTGGTCTGGCCGCGTCCGTTGTTGAAGGTGCCGACCTTGACGGGGCCGATGCGGATCACGTCGTAGAAGCGGTTCGGGCGCACGGGATCTACCTCCTTGTCTGTCAGGCGAGTTGGGCGACGATCGCGCCGGCCAAGTCATTCGTGATGCCGAGTCGGGCGCGCAGGGTGGCGGTGTCGATCTCCGTGCCGGTGCGGGCGCGGTGCTCGGCCGCGATCTTCCGGGCGTGATCCACCAGAGCCGGGGGAACAGCCGGAAGGCTCGCTTTCGGCAGCGCGGGCACCGGGGCAGGCTCGGGGATCTCGGGAACCGAGTCGGGCACCTCGGAGCGTTCGACCACAGGACCCGGCACGGGCACCGGCCGGGGATCAGGCTCCGAGACGGGCACTGGACGGGCGGGCGTGTGGGCGAGGAGCGTGCCGCCGAGGAAGGCCAGCGCGGGCCAGCCGGCCACCAGGATGCGCAGCCAGTCCGGCACGTGCTCCAGGTCCAGGAGCCCGGCGGTGGCGATGTTCGCGCCGAGCGAGGCGACCAGCGCGACGAGGAACCACAGCCAGGCCAGGGCGGAGCGTTCGGTGCGTAGCCGGCGCCACACGGCGACGAGCAGCAGGTCTACCGAGATCGGGTAGGCCCAGGCTTTCCAGCCGTCCTGTCCGGCAGCGGCAGCAAGGTCGTGCAGGTGGGCGAAGGACAGCGCACCGGCAATCACGGCCTGAACGAGAACGGCATCGGGGCGGATCGAGCGGAACACGGATCTTCACCTCCTTCGCGGGGATCAGGCCGGGGCGGGGCGGGGAAGCGTGTCCGGCCGCCCGGCCCTGGCGGGTTCAGTCGTCGGCGGGTGCTTCGCCAGAGCCCCAGCACGTGAGGCACACGGCGGCTTGCCGGTGGTCGGTGGCGCGACCCTTGCGGGCACCGACGCGCACGGTTTCGGTGATCTCGCCCTTGCCGTCGCAGTCCGGGCACTTCACCGTCTGCGGCTTGGCGGACTTGCGTGCCATGAGCGGTCTCCCTTTCGGTTTTCGGCATGGGCCGGGTAGGGACCTGGCGCGAGACGGTCACGCCGACCGAGGGTGCGAGAGGGTGCTAGTCCGTGACCGGGCGGGGCCGCACGAGCGGCGGCGCAGCGGGGATCGGCGGGACGATCTGAGCGACCGGGCGGAACGGCGCCAGGAACGGCAGCTCCGGAGTCAGGTGCGCGAACTCACGGCACACAGCCGCCGCCTCATCCGCCGTGATGGCCGGGGTGCGGATGCGGGACCAACCACCGGACGTGTCGCCGGCCACCGCGACACCGGGACGGTTCGCCGGAATCATCGTGGCCGCGAGAACCGCCTCGGGAGAGATGTCGGACAGGCCCATGTCCGCGCTGGCCTTGTCGTTGACGCGGTGCACCACACGGCCCGTGAGCTGGGCCCGCAACGCGGTTGCACCCTTGCCCTGGTCGGAGCCGAAGCGCTGCCCGCACACCTCCAGATAGATGCCGATCGCACGAGCCATCTGCCCCAGCCGCACGAGCTGCATGACCACCCGGTCCCGCTCCGCCTCATCCTTCTTGGAGATCACGAAGAACAGCTCCGCCACCTCATCGATCAGCACCACCAAAGGCACCGGACGAACGTGCTCAGGCAACTCCCACAGGTCCGAGACGCCGTAGAGGGAGAGCAGGTCGAAGCGCTCTTCCATCTCCGTGACCAGGGCGTCGATCAGGCGGCCGGCTGAGACGAGATCAGTGGCCAACGCCGACAGGCGGGGCGCGTAGCGGCCGTGCTCGACACCGCGCTTGCAGTCGATACCGACCAGGCCGACCGGGAGCTGTGCCAGCTCTTTGATCAGGTTGCGCTGATACATGGACTTGCCGGACTGGTTCGCGCCGAGGGTCAGCGCGTGCGGGACCTCGCGGTAGTTCCGCTCGAACACCCCGCCGTCCTCGCGCATCGCTACCGGGACGACCAGGCCGTGAGGCTTGGCCTTACGGGGCATCTGAACCCGGTTGAGGACGTCATAACCCGTCATCCGGAGCTCCACGAAGCCGGGCTTGGTCTCCCTCACCATCACCGAGCGGACTCCCCAGGCGTGGCGAAGACGCTCGGAGGACGCGGCGATATCGGCGGGCTCCAAGCCGGCGGGCAGGCGCAGCGTGACCCGCAGACCCGTGGACGTTCCCCGCACTCGGCGGACCTTGGGCGCCACCGGCCGCACCTCACGGCGAACCACATTGCGGGCGACGAAAGCACGTAACCGGGACGGCTGAACCGTCAGACCGCACACGTCCATCGTGGACCGATAGGTCCAGGTGAACCGACCCCAGGTGACCGGCAGGCCGACCAGCGACCAGTACACCCGCGGAGCGTTGTACTTCGCGTAGCCGAGCCCACCGGCACCAGCAGCGGCGCCGCCCAGTTCGAACCAGGTAGCGATGTCGTTCATGGTCAGGCCGCCGGGGTGATCGCGACCGCGCGGAACGAGATCCCGTGCCGCTTCTGGCCGTTGAACTCGTTCTCCCAGTCCCGCGCCTTCAGGCCGTGCACCTTGACGGGCGTACCCGGCACGAGGTTCTCCGGGTAGCCGTTCTCCGGGACGGTCACCTGATAGAGGTTGCCCTCCCCCTCGTCCGAGACCAGCAGGCCCACCGTGGACAGCCCCAGGCTCGGGTTGTCCCGGTCCATGGCCCGCTCACCAGTCTTCTTGTTCGCCATCTTCGGTTCCGGCGCGGTCGCCACGAACACAATGGCGGTCGAAAGGTCAATCTTGAATGACGGCATGAGCACTCCCTGTTTGCAGCTTTTGGAGCAGCCCAAAGAAGGCCATTCCTTCCAGCTGTCCTAGGACTGCGGTGGGCTTGGTGCGACTCTGGCACGCAGTCCCAGGACTGTCAACAGTCCTGGGACTGTGCTTGACTAGACGGGTTGAAAGGAGTCATGCAATGGCGCCCAAGTGGCGGGAGCTGGCGGACAAGCTGGCTGAACAGATCAAGAGGGGTGAGTACGCCCCCGGCCAGCAGCTCCCGCAGATCAGGGAGCTGGTCGCAGCGGGCGAGGGCAGCAAGTCCACCGTCCATCAGGCCTACAAGGCGCTTGAGGCCGAAGGGCTAGTGACGTCATCTCGCGGTCACGGAACCGTGGTGCGTGAGCGAGTGCCTCTTAAGCGACTCGGCATCGCCAGGTACGACAAGGCCAAGTGGCGGGACGGTGACGAGGTCGCTTTCATCGCGGACCGTGTGGCTTCCGGACGGGCATACCGCCGGAACGAGCAGACCCAGACGGTCAGCCGCGTCGTAGCGCCCCCGGAGGTAGCAGCTGCCCATGGCCTGCCGGAAGGTGCCGAGGTATACGCCCGCGCACGGTTGGTCAAGGAAGGCGATCAGCCGACGCACACGTTGACCAGCTACTACCGGCCTGAGCACGTTGAAGGCACGCGACTGGTGGATCCCACGCCCGGGCCCGCCGGCCGAGGCGGCGGATTTCGTGTGCTGTACGACGCGGGTTACGAGATCGATCACATGAGGGAGCGACTGTTCGCCCGTGCCGCCACGCCGGATGAGGTGAAGCAGCTCCAGCTGCCGCCGGGCGAACCGGTGGTCGAGTTGCATCGGACGACTTTTACGACCGCGGGCATCGTCGTGGAATTCGCCATCGGGGTGCACGCGGCATCACGCTTCGCGTGGGAGTACGACTTCAAGGTGCCCGACTCAGCGAAGGGCAGTGAGGGGTAGCAGTGATCGCGACACAGGATTGGGCAGACGCCCGGCGCGTATGGGACTACCACCAGATGGGTCACTCACCCCGGCCGTGCTCGGTTGCCATCGGGCTCGGCAGCCACGACCTGGGAGTGGCCGACACGGCAGTGGACCTGTACAAGCGCGGCATGGCTCCCCTACTCCTGTTCACCGGTGCCACCAGCCCCACGACACGGGAACGCATGCCCCGCGGTGAAGCGGTCCACTACCGCGAGCGTGCATTGGAACTCGGTGTCCCCAGTACGGCCGTTCTCGTGGAGCCTCGCGCTCGCAACACGGGTGAGAACATCCGCTTCTCGCGAGAGCTCTTGGAAGAGGCCGGCATCGAGGTGTCCTCGGTGCTCATGATCAGCAAGCCGTACGAGGAGCGGCGGGCGTACGCCACCGCACGCAAGCTCTGGCCCGAAGTCGATATCGTCAGCGCTTCCACTCCGATGACGCTCGACCAGTACGTCGACTCCATCGGCGACGCCCGCCTAGTGATCGACATGCTGGTCGGTGCCCTTCAGCGCCTGATGATCTATCCGGAGCAGGGCTTCATGATCAGTCAACCGGTCCCCGCCGACGTGGCTGATGCGTACGAGCGCCTGTGCCGAGCCGGATTCACGAGCCGACTCATGGCCACCGACGCGCCTTCGGCTTGATCCGAGCAAGAGCGAGAGCTGTTACAGGTTTCTCTACCTCATCAAGGCTCGCTGCGCTCGCTGGTCCGGCGACCCTCAGCGCTCGTTGATCATCGCCAACCCGACCGCCGACCCACTGCCCGAGCGCATCAATGGCCGCGCCAGGCCCTCACGCCGCTGCCACCACGATCCGGCCTCACGAGGCGAAAGCCCCAACGGCAACTCGTACCCAAGAGCCCGCTACCGGGACCACCTCGCACCCCTTTCCACCCGGTTGCCTACTTCCTGTAGGTCGGATCAAGACCCGAGGGCCGCCTCACCTGTCTTCGCCACCGGCCGCACGTCGCCGCCCGTCCGTCGCCGCACGCAGCGGCCACATTCCAACACGGGCACGGGGACGGAGGGTGAGCCAGCAGCGGTGCAGGTCAAAGACACCTTGTGTTACTGCAAGAGGCCGGATCGCGGTGACACCGGCATGCGGGCCAGCGCCTGCCAGATGCGCGGGCGTTCGTACGGCCCGCTGATCCCGCACCAGGCCACCGACCATACGGCAGGCGCGGCCCTGAGAGGGGATAACCCTGCCGTGGCTGCACCGCATAGGTCAGCCGTTGGGTTCAAGACGATGCCTCCGGCGGGGGATCGGCCGGCACCGGGATGGAGGGGGCGCCGTTCCCGGCCGCGGGCGTGTAGTGGCGTGCGCGGGGTGCTCCCATCCCGTCCACCGTCGACCCAGGCAGAGCCGAGCAGACGCGGCCCAGGGCGTCCAGGTCGTTCGTACAGTGGCGCGCTCCACCTGGACGCCCTGAACCACGCCCGCTCCACGGTGTGTGGGTCGACGGCGGACGGGATGGGAGCCGGGGAGGGTTGTGGTGCAGCGGACGCGGCTGACGTCGCCGCTTCAGTTCTCAGACGAGTCTGCTTCGGCGTGCTCGGCAAAGACCTCGCGTGCCACGGCGTAGCTGTCAAACGCGCGAGCCACACCCGCGTAGACGGCCATCTGGATGAAGGCTTCGACGATCTCCTCTTTGGTCACGCCATTGTGCAGAGCGATACGCAGCTGGCCCCGGAGCGGCTCGAGGATGCCCAGGCTCGCCGTAATGGTGACCGAGATGAGTGCGCGGGTGCGGAGGTCGAGATGCTCGCTGCGAGTCCATGCGTCATTGAAGGCGTGTTCGGTCGCGATCCGTGTGAAGTCGTAGGCGTTGTCAGGTTCCGTCGGCCTAGGATCGACATACGGCGCCAGGCTGAAACCAAGGATCTTTTCGGCGTTGTTCAGAGCGCGCGTGTAGTCAGCGTCGTGTTCCGTCATGGCGCCATTCTGCGCGCTGCCGACCCAAGGGCATTGGACCGGCACGACGCTCGAATTAGTCCACTATGTTGGATTTGTCAAGAGCGCCCCTTTTCGCTGACACCAGTACCTGACACCAACGAGGCTGGACAGCAACGGACACCGCCGAACCTCGACGGACAGCTAGTCAAGGCGGGAGATGAGTTGGCCGACGTTCAGGGGCGCCATGATCGACCTGATATGGATGAGGCCAGACCTCAACGCCTGCATCCAGCGCGGACGCTGTGCTCACTGGTGGCTGGTGCCCGTCGGCTTAACTCAGCCATTGAGACTCCACCGACCCCATTCCATGCGGGCCCAGCCGGTGATACAAGGGAGCCTCCGTTGTGGCTATCAGCCGTAGGGGTTAGGGGGCAGCATGAAGTGTCAGTGCAGCCAAGGTCATCGAGGTCGCAAAACGCATCGGTGTGAGGGAGACGGCGCCAGCCGCATCGCAGGGAAGTGGTGGTGCCTTTCGTGTCTGAAGGCCGTAAAACCCCAACCGCCTCGCGATCCGACACCGCCGAGTCAGGCCAGGCGTCGAAAGCGCCGGGTACCGATTGGAAAGCCCCCGGTCTCATCGGTCGGCACACTCTGGGCCCACGACGTCACGTCGAAGTCTTCGAGGACTGCGAAGCGCCGGCGCCGCAAGCCGCAGGCGTGAGCAAGCAAAGGACAGGCCGAAGGCGTGGCCGTTGCAGTACAGCAGCGGAGTACAGCAACCACGCCGACCAGCATCGACTATCGGCGCCCCTCACAGGCTTCCCGGCCAGCCCAGGAGACCTCAGCATCCTTCGGCCAAACAGGGGTGTAGGACGAGAAGGGGGACCGCAGTGTGAGAACGGCCTCGCGTAATCTACCTATTCAGACCTCGAAGACCTTCATTACTTCGTCCCCGTAGTCATTAATGACCTTGACGGCAATCTTACCGGTCTCCGGCTTGGCGAATGGGCGAGATACCGTGGAATATAGGGACGCCCATGCATCACCAGCGATTTCAGCCTTGAGTGCGGTCTTGAGCCGCTTGTACGGGTCTCCACCACCGGTGAAGTAGCAGTGCCGTACGAAGAAGCTATCGCCGTTGTAATTACTGTCGATCATCCACAGCGCGATCTGACCTGTGTCGTTGCTGCGCACCTCTCCGGTAGTCGGATCATAAACGTCAACGCCTCTGAGTTCGACCACAACGTCACCAGCCTCGGCGCGTACGTCGATATCTGGCTCTCCGAAGACGGTGAACAGGTTGCCGGCACCGGTCTTCTTCAAGTCCTCCCCCATGAGTAGGTCGACATTCATCCGGACCATCAGCAACTTGATCCTACCGAAGGACCGTTCCACCTCAACCTGCGCGAAGCCCTCAACTGAAGTATCGACAGTCACGCCGTCAGCCTCCGTGACCTCTCCGGTCGAAGCATCGAAAGCGAAACCAAGTAGGCACAGCAAGTCGATGTCGCCAGCCGAGATCGCCTCCTTCACGGCATCACGAGCGAAACGCTGACTCACAGTGCCATATTGAGGACCGATTGCAATTCCGATCCTCGCTTCACCTTCACCGGACAGACTCATCGAAGTGGCGACTGCCTGGATAAACGTACCCGGGTAGGAATCAATCGAGGAAAACTCGATCCGCTCGCCACGACGCCCGTTCTGGACGCCTGCACGGCCGAGGTTTTCAAGAATCGATTGCTCAAAGTTAGGTCCGTCCGGTTGCTCCGAACCAGCCATCTCGCTAATCGACTCGCGGTTGGCAGGATCTGGGCCGCCCGCAAAGGCAAGCGAGCGGTGCGGGCTCAGGGACTCGACCGTGAACGGGCCCGCTACCCGGACCGTGGTCTTATCCTCGTACGGACGGTCATAGAGCAACTCGAAGTCCGCATGCCGCTTGATGACGTCGTCAATTTCGCCTCTCGTCATTCCCTCCCGGATCTCTGGGTTATTGGCGATTGACTTGAGCGTGACGTGTTGGACTCGCTGGTAAACGAACCCGTGTCGAATATCGTTGGCGACCCGGGCCGGCGGAAGAGCCGTACCGCTCGCTCTCCCCTCAGCCGCTCTACCCTTCTCGGAGTCGGTCAACAAGAAGAAGGGGTACTTTGCCCCCATCAGACGCTGACGCGCTAGTGCAAGCGCCACGCGGGATGTGTCAATCGTGATCCAACGACGTCCCCACTGCTCAGCCACGTACGCTGTGGTGCCGCTGCCGCACGTTGGGTCGAGGACCATGTCGCCCGGGTCGCTACACATGAGCATGCAGCGCTCAATCACCTTCGTGTTCGTTTGAACAACGTAAAGCTTGTCCTCCGTGAAGGACCCGGTTCCGGTATCCGTCCACGTATTCGCGACTGCCATGGCTGGGAAGTCGTCAAGATAGCGCACATACTGAATTGAGTTGCCTCGCGTAGGACGCAATCTCCCGGCAAGCGCCAACCTCGCCATGCCTGATGGAGAGGTCTTCCAATACCCCTTGCCCGGGGTGAAGGTTCGACCGTCAACCACGACTGGAAAGCTTCCGGGCGGACGCTGGCTGGTCACGTTATCGGGCCGGAACAGTCGGGCCCCTTCGGGGAGTGGCGTGATGCCGGCGAGCTCTTCCTGAGTCGCACGACGTTCTGACCCATCGGCGAGGCGCAGCTGGCGATATAGATCTGCTCCGGCACCGTTAGCCTTCAGGGTATACAGTTGCCTGTACTTCAGCCTTTCGTGCTCCCGCGCATACCAGAGGATGTAGTCATTTGTGCTCGGCAGATATTGCGCTGTGGCGCTCGAGGTTGTCCGGACGGAGATCTGACTGACAAAATTCTCCGACCCAAAAACCTCGTCCATGAGCGACCGCACAAGGTGCACGTTCTCGTCGCCGATCTGCACGAAGCACGAGCCTGACTCCGTAAGCAGCTCACGCCCCACAAGGAGCCGGTCCCGCAGGTACGTCAGGTAGGAGTGGATACCCAGCTCCCACGTATCCCGAAAAGCCTTGATCTGCTCAGCCTCACGGGCAGCATCCTCAATCTTGCCGTCCTTAACCTCCCGCTTCCGGGCCGATGCCTGCCAATTAGAGCCGAACTTGATGCCGTAAGGCGGGTCGATGTAGATCATCTGGACTTGGCCGCGGAGCTCCTCACGCTCAGCCAACGAGCCCATCACTTGAAGGGAGTCGCCAAGTATCATCCGATTCGACCAATTTGCCTGGTGCCCATAGAAGTCGACCAAGTCGAGTTCATCCAGGCCGTCAAAGGTATCGAAGAGAGTGAGTTCCGGCCGATCCTCGGGCCGGGCCGCTGTGCGCCGCAAATTCTCGACCAGGACTCGCGGATCGATCTTTTCCTGAATGTAGATCGGCGGTGCATCCGAAACTAGCTCTGCAGTTGCTGTAATAGCCTCTGCGGACTCGTCTCCGTACTTTCCCTTCCACACCAACTGCGGGTCGAGACTCGGGTCGCGATCAACGACTATCTTGCGGGCCTCTTCGATACCGGGCGTGATGAATTCCTGAGCATCGGCAGTGGGCAAGTTGGTCCGCTTGTCGCCGTGAGTGATCGACTCGACCGGAGTTGGGCCAGTCTGCATGTTACGGGGCGGCAACAGAGGTCCTCTCGTGGAAGTCGGCTCGATTAGGATCGCCGGTAATCGCGTCTTCGTCGGCATAAAGGCGGCGGATGGCGTCGTCGAGCACCGGCTCGGCAGTAGTTGGGTCGATGATCTCGAGGTACCCCCAGCGGCCGAACCCACCGTGGTTGTTAACAGCTACACACCAGGTGTCGCGTGCCGCCACCACTTTCATGTCGGTTAGTCCAGGAAGATGCAACCGCTTCTGGCCACCAGACACCTCGACGATGAGTGTGCGCTCGACATCGCCAGGCGCCGTCCGTAGCTTAATTAGGAAATCCGGCACATAGTCGTGTCGTGTGCCCTCATGGACGTAGGGGATCTCGAAGCCGAGATGGTCGTTCTTGGCGTAAGCCAACACGTCACGGTGCTTCTCGGCGTAGGCCATCAGAAGCTGTTCCCAGGTGTTACCTACGGATCCATCGAGGACGACGTGACTGATTTCGCAACGGTCTGGATCCGCAACGAGGGCAACCTTACGCGTGTGGAACGCCACCTTTTCGGTCGAGCCGACAGGATCGAAGGGACGCAGGATCGGTCGCAAACGGGCCCTACGGTCATCCTCCTGTCTCATCACCGCGGCGTAGACCGCGTCCGCAGCTCGCGCCTGCCACTGGACGTAGCGAATCAGAAAGCCGAGGTCGAAGCCGTCTTCGACCATCACCGCCCGTTCAATCCAGTCCCTGCACACTCGTGCTAGTTCAGGGAACAACCATGGCCTAGTGTCGCCAGCGTCTCTTTCCGTCCGGAAATGAGTAGTGAGCAGCCGCTTAGCTAGCCAGTACGCAACGGTCTGCGGCCGTTCGGATTTCGGCGCGTCTTCAATTACTTCACTCTCCCCCACTATCGGCGCGGCCTCAGTCCAAGTTGGAATGGTGCCGGGACCAATCACGAACGGCTCGAGATCGTCGGCCAGAGAGAAACCAGCATCAGGAACCTCTAGCCGGTAGCCGCTGAGTTTGGGAAACCTAATGCGCAGATGGGCACGGTCCTCAACTGTGCGGACC
Organism: Streptomyces sp. NPDC026417; assembly: GCF_055567695.1. Taxonomy (NCBI): domain Bacteria; kingdom Bacillati; phylum Actinomycetota; class Actinomycetes; order Kitasatosporales; family Streptomycetaceae; genus Streptomyces; species Streptomyces sp. NPDC026417. The sequence continues at coordinate 156,097 of NZ_JBVHPY010000005.1, read as the reverse complement.
AGCGTCGTCGGCCGCGGAGGCTTGGGGGCGGCCTGAGGGCGATCGGTGGGGATGAAAGCGAATGGCACGCCATAGACCGACGCATATTCCGGCTCGAAGAAGCCGTCCTCGTTGGCGTCATAAGAACGACGCCTCAGACCGCGGCCGACGACCTGCTCGCAGAGCAGCTGGCTACGGAACGCGCGAATGCCGAGAATGTGAGTGACCGTGTTGGCGTCCCAGCCCTCAGTGAGCATGGCGACGGACACGACGCATCGCACCTGCTCACCCAGCCGTCCAGGCTTTCCGACGGTGTTCATAACCTCGCGGAGCAGATCTTCATCAGTTACGTCGACATCCGCCCCTGGGTTGCGCAGCCGGAGCTCTGCTTTGAAGGCCTCAATCTCGGGTGCGGCCGCATCCTTGAAGTCTTTCTTCATGGCTTCACCAGACTCCAACTGGGCGGAGTCCACGAGGATGGTACGCGGGCGGGCCAACGGTTGACTGTCGACCACGTTACTGAACAACGGTAGGTTGCCAGGTGTGCGCTCCCAGCCGGCAATCCAGTCATGGACCAATTTGGAGACCGCGGTATTGGGACAGACGACGATGAAGACTGGCGGTGTCTCACCAAGAGGTCGCAGCTCGCTCTCCCAATGCGCGAAAGCCCTTTCATAGGACCCGTAGAGACTATGCAGGGCACCAACCAGCTCATCCGGGGGAACCCAGTCGCCTGGGTCTTGGTTTTTGCGTCCACGCTTGGGCAGTACTTTACCGACCGATTCCCAAAGGTTCAGATAGGTGACCGCTTCGTGAGCCGCATCGTCGTCGACAGGGATCCGCGGCACCTTGACGATACCGCTTTCGATGGCATCCATTAGCGAAAAATCGCTAACCACCCAAGGGAAGATAAAGCCTTCCTTGTATCCGGACCCAGAGAGATAGAAAGGCGTAGCCGATAGATCGTAAATGGCTTTGATGCCGACCTTGCGAGCGATTGCCTGCAACCCTTTGAACCAGACACGGGCATCGGCGTTGCGGTCCTTTGCCTCTGCGTCTAGCTCCTCACCCTCAATGGTGATGGGCTTATCTTGATAGCAGTGGTGCGCTTCGTCATTAATGACGAGAATATCGCTCTGCTTCTTGGCGCTGCCAACGCCCCAGCCGCGCAGGACACGGGAAACCATTGCATCCTCGGTCTCCTTGAACGGGTCCTCTTTTTTCCCAGCAAGCAGGATTTGGCGCGTACTCCTTGAGACGCCTTTGATCTCCCGAGCGTCCTTGCGCAGGAAAGCGTGGTAGTTCGTCACGAGGATCTGCGCCTTACCGAGCTGACCTTTGAGGTCGGCCGGCACCAGGTCGCGCAGGTCGTAGTAGTTGCCCGGGTCGTTGGGCTGCAGCACCCGAAGCCGATCGCGAATGGTAATACCGGGCGTGATGATGAGAAATCGCTTCACGAAGCGCGGATCTCGCGGGCTCGTGACCTTATTGAGGGTATGCCAGGCGATCAACATCGCCATCACAACGGTCTTGCCCGCGCCAGTGGCCATCTTCAGGGCGACCCGAGGAAGGCGAGCGTTGTTTTCTTCGTTGCGCTCCGCCAGCTCGCCGCGCCAGTCGCGGACTGTGCCGTAAGCAGTCTTTCGGCCACTCACCTCTGCTAGGAAGATCGCGGTCTCAGCGGCCTCTCGTTGAGCAAAAAGGACCCGATTATCCCGGTTCGGATCTGCCCAATGCAGGAGCAACTTTCGCGTCGTCGGAGTGACGCCGTCGTAGTTACGGGCCCGCCAAAGCGCGACCTCACTGCGCAACTGGTCGATCAGCGTGTTACGAACGACCTGCTCTTGAGTAAGCGCAAACGCTTCTTGGAATCCGTTGTCGCTGCCCTTCTTGCGCCCCTTACGTACTGGGGCAACTGGGATAAACGACTCACTTGGACGACGGTGCTCCAAGATCGCACCCGTGGGCCCCTTGGGCCCGAGCTCGAAGTGCCTACTCGGAACCTCATATGGTGAGTTGATGATCGGGTTAGCCAGCGCCTCGACAGATCCGCCGGCCATCTCCGTCATCGACTCTCCCCCTCGGTACAGCGCCTGATCCTACTGGGGTCCGATCATAGTGAGGGGGCACACGTCAAAGCTAACGCCCGAGACGTCCGTTCCGTCTCACGTGCCCGGCCAGCACCGAGCCACCAAACCGGCCATCTGCGGGACATCTATCCAGGGCGTTCCTGAGCGGCCGTCCCGCCTGCGCGGTCCGGGGCTGGCGAATCCGGTCTGCGTGGACTATCTGTGGACGCGTGAACCTGCGGCCGGTCGACGCGGAGCTGTGACCTGCGCACGAGCACCAAGCAAAAGCGCCCTCCGGAGCCGTGTGCGCAGGTGCAAAACCTGCCGGGGGCTGCCCCTGGAGCAGGGTGATCAGCTTGTGAGTCAGCCGAAGTGTGCGATACCGGGGGTTGGACTCGGCCCCCCTACCCCCGTTGCCCGTGTACGCAGTGATTGCGACGAGCAGCGCCGGGTCTGCAGTGGCGGGTGGGAGGTGTAGGGTGGGTGTTTCGCTCCACACCTGCCCATGGGAACGTCAGATTGCTTCGGTTTGACGGGCGCTGGCGTTTCGTCAGTCTGGGTCCGGGGTGCCCGCGTTCAAGCACGGGCCCGGAACTGTGGCTTCCGTCATGGCGGGGGTGATCTTGGGCTGATGTGATCAGCGGATGCTCGGTTTCCTTCTCCGTCTCCTGCCCTTCTGGGTTCGTGAGCCGTTGCTCATCGCAGGCGGGTCTGTTCTCGGCGTGCGGCTCGTGTATCTCGCCGTCCGCGATCCCGACCTGGCCACGGCCGGTTTCGGGGCGCTGTTCCTCGTGTTCACCGCCGTACGCGTCCACACGGTGGTCCGCGCCCTGCGCGCACGACGGAACCCGGGTTTGGCAGCCGCCGCGGATGGGGCGGCAGTCGATGCGCCCGCCCAGGCCCAGCCGCAGGGGCAGGGGCAGGTCCAGCCGCAGGTCCAGCCGCCGCCCCAGGCCCCCGTCCCGGCCCCCGCCGCGACGCTTCCCGGTCCGGTCTCGCCTGAGAAGGACCACAACGCGTGGGGCCAGGCCGTCGCCGCCGTGGCCGTGTTCGGGGCTCTCGCGGTCGCCGTGTGGGCCGGCCCGCGCTTCATGCCGGCCAATGACAACACCCCGCAGCCCGCCTCGTGTTCGGACGGGGAAAAGGAGAAGCTCCCGAAGGCCTTCACGCGGACGCCCAAGCCCGTGACCGGTGACGAGCTGTGCGAGGCGCTCAACCGTCCCGGCCTGGCCAAGGCCCTCGGGACGCCCGGAGAGATCGCCACCAGTGCCTCCGGCACCAACAACACCGCTCCCCTGACCGACGGGAAGGTCGCCCTCCCGGAGGCCGAGGTCACGTTCGACACGTACACCGTGAACGTCTCCGCCACGTACAACCATCTGACGATCGACCAATACGTGAAGCTGATGAAGTACGGGTCGGAGACGGACATCAAGTCGCTCGACGTTCTCGGTCGGCCCGCGGTCCTCTCCTCGGACCACACCATGAAGATCGAGATCGATCTCGGGAGTGGCGGGTCCGGCGGACCGGTCGAGCAGGGTCCCCTGGCCAGGACGCTGACGGTCGCTCTGGACCGCAAGGACCGGGGCGGCTACTGCGACATCTCCGTCTACAGCACGTCCGGAGCCCTCCCGGACGACAGCGTCCTGCTCACCCTCGCCGAGAGGGTTCTTCCGAAGATCCCCGAGCCAACTGCCCGACAACACGCCTGAACCCTGCAGCTCGCGCCTCAGGCTGACGCGCGTTTGCGGGGGGCTGCCGTCTTTTTCGGCGCGGCCTTCGCAGTCGTCTTGCCGGTGGTCTTCGCCGTGGTGCCGGAGGACGTCTTCTTGGCGGTCGTCTTCCGGCCGCCCGCCGCCTTCTTCTCGGTCGCCTTCTCCGTCGCCTTCTTCGTGGCGGTCGTCTTCTTGGCCGCGGTCTTCTTCGCGGTGGACGTGGACTTCTTCCCGCCGACGTCCTTCGGGGCGGCGGCCGACTTCCGGGACGGCTGCTTGCGGCCCGTGAGGTGCGTGACCTCCGCCTCCTCCGCGCGCGCGTCCTCGCCGCGCGACTCCTTGGCCGCGCGCACGCTGTTCTCCAGCGCGGCCATCAGGTCGAGCACCTTGCCGCCGGTCCCCTCCTTCGCGGGCGGGCCGGCCACCTCCTCGCCGGAGGCCTTGGTGGCGATGAGTTCCTCCACGGCCTCGCGGTAGTCGTCGTGCAGGTCCTCCAGGTCGACCTCGCCGAGGGTGTCCATCAGGGCGTCGGCCAGGTCCAGTTCCTGGTCGCGGACGGTGACGCCGGTGTCGGGGGCGACGCCCTCGGGTGCGCGGATCTCGTCCGGCCAGAGCAGGCCGTGCATGGCGATGACGTCGTCGACGACGCGGAGCATGCCGAGCCGTTCCCGCCCGCGCAGGGCGAACTTGGCGATGGCGACCTTGTTGCTGCGCTTGAGTGCCTCGCGCAGCAGGGTGTACGGCTTGGCGGCGGGGACGCCGTTCGCGGAGAGGTAGTACGCGGTGTCCATCTGGAGCGGGTCGATCCGGTCGGCCGGCACGAAGGCGACGATCTCGATGGTCCGGGCCGTGGGGATCGGGAGCTGGGCCAGGTCGTCGTCCGTGATCGGGATGATCGTGCCGTCGGCGTCCTGGTAGCCCTTGCCGATCTCCCCCGTGGTGACCTCGCGGTCCTCCAGCTCGCAGACCTTGCGGTAGCGGATACGGCCGCCGTCCTCCAGGTGGATCTGGCGGAAGGAGATCGAGTGGCTCTCCGTGGCGTTCACCAGCTTGATCGGGATGCTGACCAGGCCGAAGGAGATGGCGCCGTTCCAGATGGATCGCACGTGCCGCACCTTTCCGGTCGATATCACCTGGTTTCGTGGGATTCTCATCGTATGACGCCGATTACCGAGGTGGAGGGGCGACGGCTCGCGCTGAGCAACCTGGAGAAGGTCCTGTATCCGGCGACCGGCTTCACCAAGGGCGAGCTGCTGCACTACTACGCGACGAACGCGGACGCCCTGCTGGCACACCTCCACGCGCGGCCCCTGTCCTTCCTGCGCTACCCGGACGGCCCGGACGGTCAGGTCTTCTTCGCCAAGAACGTGCCGCCCGGTACGCCCGACTGGGTCACGACGGCCGAGGTCCCCCGCTCGGAGGGGCCCGCCCGGATGGTCCTCGTCCAGGACCTGGCCAGCCTGATGTGGGCGGCGAATCTCGTGACGGAGTTCCACACGCACCAGTGGCGGATCGAGACGCCGGGCCTCGCCGACCGGATGGTCTTCGACCTCGACCCGGGGGCGCCCGCGACCGTCGTCGAGTGCTGCGAGGTCGCCCTGTGGCTGCGGGAGCGGCTGGCGGCGGACGGCATCGAGGCGTACGCGAAGACGTCCGGGTCCAAGGGCCTGCACCTGTTGGCGGGGATCGAGCCGACGCCCTCCGAGGACGTGTCGGCGTACGCCAAGAAGCTCGCCGTGGAGGCCGAGGGGGCGCTGGCCGGCCGGGTCACCCACCGGATGACGCGCAGCCTGCGGCCGGGGAAGGTGTTCGTCGACTTCAGCCAGAACGCGGCGCGGAAGACCACGGCGACGGCGTACACCTTGCGGGCCCGCGCCGAGCCGAGCGTCTCCGCGCCGGTGACCTGGGACGAGGTCGCCGACTGCACCGACCCCGGCCACCTGGTCTTCCTGGCCGCGGACATCGAGCCCCGTCTCGCGCGGCACGGGGATCTGCTGGCGCCGCTGCTGGATCCGGACCACGCGAGGCCGCTCCCGGGGTGAGGTTCCGGCCCGCTGCTCCGGTGCGCCCGCGGGCAGTCGTGGCCGCCGGTGCCGCTAGCGGCGTGACGCGTGCTTGCTCTGGAGGCGTCCCAGTGGGTGCCCGTCCGCCTCCAGCGCGGAGCTCGCCGTCTGCCAGCCGTCGTCCCCGGGGCACAGGGCCGAACGCAGGTAGGCCGAGGTGAGCCGCTGGATGAGGGCGACGCGTTCGGGGCTCGCGTCGGTCGTCTCCGCGGCGTCGTGGCCGGGGATGCCGCCGAGCGAGTGTTCGGCGCCGAAGAGGGTGAGCAGGCTCTTGTCGCCCGGGCTGAGGTGGTAGGGGTCGGCGAACCAGTCGGGGCCGCGGGTCGTCAGCGCGGACCGGTCCTGGTCGCCGGCGACGACGAGAGCCGGGGTCGCCATCCGGTCGAAGGACGGGTTCATGAACGGGAAGTGCTCGGCCGCGAAGGGGGACAGGTCCTCGCCGCCCCGGCCGGTCAGCGCGAGCAGTACGCCCGCCCCGACCCGGGGGTCGGAGAAGTCCTCACCGGGGACGCCCTCCGCGTCCAGGACGCGTGCGCCCAGCAGTGTGCTCACCGTCTGGGCACCCCACGAGTGGCCGGCGACGGCGATGCGGCCGCGGTCGACGCGTTTCGCCAGTCCGGGTACAGCGGCCGTCAGGACGTCGAGCCCGTCCAGGACGCGCCGGACGTCGTCGATCCGGATACGCCAGATGCGCGGCGTACGCGGGTCGTCGGCAGGAACGGCGAGCGTCCGTGAGTCGAGGTGGGTGGGCTGCAGTACGACGAAGCCGTGGGCGGCCCAGAAGTCCGTGAGCGGCGCATAGCCGTCCATGGACTGACCGTAGCCGTGGGAGAAGACGACGACGGGCAGGCCGGCGCCGGTCGCGGGGGCGGTGACGCGGACCTGGAGGTCCTCGCCGCGGCCGGGGGCCGGCAGGACGACCGGCTTCGCGGACAGGACGGCGGCTGGGGCACCCGTGGCCTGCGGCGGGGTGGCGGTGCTGGTGTCGGACATGGCCGTACTTCCGTTCGTTGACTGAGTCGAGCCGGGCCGGACAGGGCTTGGTCGCACGGCCCGCGCTCTGACATCATGAGCAAGCGGAACCTTGTTCCGGAAACGATACGGAACAGTGTTCCGTTTTAGCAAGAGCGAGGGCACAGGGAGCTGCGCGATGAACGACGTCGACGAGGGTGCGGGGCGGCCGGTCCGGTCCAAGCGGAGGGATGCCCGGCGCAACGAGGGGACGCTGCTCGACGCGGCTGCCGCGGTGTTCGTGCGGTCCGGCGTGGAGGCGCCCGTGCGGGACATCGCGGCCGAGGCGGGGGTGGGGCTGGGCACGATCTATCGCCACTTCCCGACGCGGGCGGATCTGATCATCGCCGTCTACCGGCACCAGGTCGACGCCTGTGCCGAGGCGGGGCCCGCGTTGCTGGCGGGCAGCACGAGCGCGTATGCCGCGCTGGGGCAGTGGATCGACGCCTTCGTGGACTTCCTGGTCACCAAGCACGGGCTCGCCGCGGTGCTGCAGTCGGACAACGCCGGGTTCGAGGCGCTGCACGCCTACTTCCTCGATCGGCTCGTGCCGGTGTGCGGGGAGTTGCTCGCGGCCGCGGGTGAGGCGGGGGAGATCCGGTCGAACGTGGGAGCGCTCGAGTTGATGCGGGGGGTGGGGAATCTCTGTATCGGTGCGGACGGTGATCCTCGCTATGACGCGCGGCGGTTGGTGGGGCTGCTCATCGCGGGTCTGCGGTCGGCGGCTTGACGTTTCCCCGGCGGGGGCGCCTCGGGGGGCCCGCCGCTTCTCGTACTCCCGTACCGGGGCGCGGCGCGAGCCCGGCGGTTACCGGTGCCGCCGGAGGGCTCACTCCCCTACGTACATCAGCACCCTTGGTCCCAGCTTGCACCGGGGTGCGTCGGCGAACTCGGTGCCTCAGAGTGCCGCCCAGGTGGGCCCAATTCCCCTCGTACATCAGCCCCCCTGGTCCCGGCCGGCGCCGGGTGGGGCGGCGAACCCGGCGCCTGCGGGGTGCCGCCTGCGCCCACCCGTGCCGCCCCTTGCGGCACGCCTGCCCGCAGCTGCGGCCGACCGAGCCCCCCCTGCGCCGCATGCCCGCAGCCAGGGCGGCCGACCGGGCGCCGCCCCACTCCCGGCACGCCTCCCCGCAGCCAAGGCCGACTGGGCACCCCCGCGCCGCCTGCCCGCAGCTGAAGCCGCGCGCGCCTGCAGCTAGAGCCGGCCGGGCGCCACGCCACTCCGCTCACGTCTGCCCGCGGTTGGAGCGAACGACCGACCGGCGCCCCACTCCGCGCCCGCCCGCCTACCCGCAGCTGATGACGTGCCGCCTGCACGCCGCGCAACCCGTACGCACCCGCAGCCGCCAGTGCACGGAAGGGGCCGTGCCGGTACATCACATGCCCGTCGAGACGGGGCCACACCCCACCGAGGAACGCTGGTGACGGACCTCAGTGCCCGACCAGCGACGGGCGGATGTACCGGCACGGCCCCGACCCCCACCCCACCGACAGCGACAGCGACAGCGACAGCGCGTCAGACGCGCGTCCACGTCCGGCGGTCTCGGGCCATCGCGTGCAGTGCCTCCACGTCCGCCGGCTTCAGGATGCCGCCCAGCCGGGCCAGCGACGGCAGGTCCGTGTCCCGGAGGATGCGGACCGCCCGCGGCGGCGCGGTGACCGACACACCGGAGGGCCCGGCCAGCACCAGCACGGGATGCACCTCCGCCGTCAGCGCGTACGACGCACGGTCCGCCTCCGCCCGCACCGTCCGTAACAGCGGATACGGCTCCCGGCGCCCCACCGTCACCATCGGATCGGCGACGAGAACGCGCAGCTTGCGGGCGTACAGCGTCCGCACGGAGAACAGCCCGCCGGGACCGATGACGAGGTGGTGGAGCCGGTCGTCGCCGGGGAGCGGCACCGAGTGCAGCGTGTGCCACCCCGCCCCCTCCAGCCCGTCGAGCGCCTCCCCCACCGCCTGCTCGGTGGCCAGCGCCCGCCGCCGCGGATCGGGCCGCAGCCGGTGCGCGGGCCCCGGATCGCGGTCGAGGGCGATCAGCAGCGCCTCCCCCGGCCGGTTGGGGGCCAGGTCGTCGTCGGGGTGCAGGGTGAGTCGGGCGAGTTCGGCGGGCGTCGGAACGGGGGGCGGCCCCACCGTCACCGGCCCGGTGAGGAAGGGCCCGAGCGCGTCCAGCACGTCCTCGCGCCGGTCCTCGCTGAGCAGGCTGACCCGGGCCGCCTCACGGTCGTACCAGGCGACGTTCCTCCCGTCCGTGCGACAGACGTACAGCCGCTCCTGGCCGTGCCGCCAGGTCGGTATGACGCGCAGTCCGTTCATGCACCATCACCCCATGACCATGGGAACAGGAGGGGTGCTCCAGGGGCAAGAACCCGGCTACCTTTGGGAGGAGTTGGCAGGGCCTGACGCCGGTGACGGCCGTAGGGGGAGGCACCGTTGCGGACCCGCGGGAAACAACCCGACGTACCGGTTCCGGACAGCCCGTGGAGCGAGATCGTGCCCGGCCTGTGGATGGGCGGCCACGAGTTCCGGGCGGCTTCGGGACAGCACGAGTTCGCCGTGGTGCACGACGAATTCGACCTGGTCCTGACGCTGCTGCGACTGCCGGGGCACGGCCCGGACCCGGATGTGGAGCACCACGTGTGGCCGATCCCGGACGGCCCTCTGGACGGTACGCAGCTGACGGGCGTGATGCGCCTCGCGCGGGCCGCGGACGACGCGGTCGGCGGAGGACGGAAGGTGCTCGTCCGCTGCTACCACGGCTACAACCGGTCGGGCCTCGTCGTCGCGCACGCCCTCGTCCGCGCGGGCCGCGCCCCCGAGGACGCGATCCGGCTCATCCGGGCCCGCCGCTCGCCGTGGGCCCTGCACAACGAGCTGTTCGTGGACTACCTGCGGGCGGGCCTCGCGACGGCCCGGCTCCTGGAGGAACTCACCGAGTAGCCCGGCCGCGGATCGGGACGGGACGGGACGGGCAACAGTGCTTCCCCGGGAACGCCCCGCACCACGCGGAGGAAGACCTCGCACAACGCGCATATGGTGTGACGGGACGTCGGTGGCAGGAGCCCGCCGTCCGCGTCCCGTCGACCCCGAGGACCTCGCGCGCCCGGCGCCCCCGAGGCCGCCCCGGCCGCAGGAGCCCCGTGACCCCCGACCGCCGCCCCCACCCCGGCCCCGGCCACTCCCGCGACTTCCGCCGTCTCCACGGCCCTCGCCGCCCCGGCGCCACCCTCACCGCACTCACCGCACTCGCCGTGTTCCTCCTGACGGCTGTCACGGCCTGCGGCGACCCCGGGGACCTGCGGCCGGCCGGCTCCACCCCGACGGCCGTGGGCCCGATGCGGCTGTGGCCCGAGGTGCCGCCCGCGTCGACGCCCGCGCTCGACTACGGCGAGGCGGACACCGAGAAGGTCAAGGGCGTCCGGGCGCCCGGCGACGACATCCACCGGGTGGACCCGCTCGACGTGGTGCGCGCCGAGGTGGCCGCCCATCCGGGCGAGTACAGCGGCCCGCACGCGCTGTACGCGCAGACGGCGGAACGGCTGCGGGACTGCGGCGCGAGGGGCGCGCGCGGGCGGAAGTGCCCGGTGCTCCAGGCGTACTACCGGGACCTCACCGGCGACGGGAGGGACGACATGGTGCTCGGCATCCGTTTCCCCGGGAACCAGCTGGCGGTGCGGGTGTACACGTTCATGAGGCACGAACTGATCCAGATCATGGCCACCTCCGACAGCACGGCCGGTGTGGAGCTGGCGGGCCGGGCCGTGATCATCCGCTCGCCCTCGACGCTGCCGGGCTACGAGTACCGGACGGTGTGGACGTGGGACCGGCACCAGCACGCGATGCTGGCGACGCGCGACGAGATCCTGCGGGTGGGCACCCCGTCGCCGAGCGCGTCGCCGGAGCCGTCGAGGAGCCGGCCGCCCGTGCCGGCGCCGAGCCGCACGCCGGTGTTGCCGTCGGAGAGCGGCTCGTGAGTCCGGGCCTGCCGCGGTGGACCGCGACGCTCACCTGGAAGGCAGCGGCCTTCATCACGGTGATGTGCTGTGCGCTGGCCGCGCTGCTCGGTCTGCTCGTGCACGTCTCGGTGACCAACCACACCGTCGGTGAGGCCCGGGAGCAGGCCCTCGACCGGCTCACCGGGGTGACGGAGTCGTACGAGGCCGGGGACCGGCTCCCGCCGGGCGCCGGGGTCGACCTCCCGGGGCTGCCCGCGCCGCTGAGGGCGCTCGCGGCCGGTGGGAAGCGCGGCACGATGGTCGGCCGGCACGATCCGCGCCCGACGATGTGGGCGGCGGGGCCGGCCGACGACGGACACGCGCTGGCCGTGCGGGTCGACTACGCGCAGGGCGCCCACACCATCGACGCGCTCGACCGCGCGATCGTCTGGTCCTCGGCGCTGGCCATCGGCGCGACGCTGCTGGTGGGGGCGTTCGCGGTGACGCGGGTGACCCGGCGGCTGCACGCGACGGCGCAGGTGGCCCGGCGGATCAGCGCGGGCGATCTGGACGCGCGGGTCGAGGACCCCCGCACGCGGAATCCGACGCGCCGGCAGGACGAGGTGGCGGCGGTCGCCGGGGCGTTGGACACCATGGCGGCGACCCTGCAGGGCAAGCTGCTGAGCGAGCAGCGGTTCACCGCTGACGTGGCGCACGAGCTGCGCACCCCGCTGACCGGGCTGCACGCGGCGGCCGAGCTGCTGCCGCCGGGCCGGCCGACGGAGCTGGTCCGCGACCGGGTGGCCGCGCTGCGCACGCTCACCGAGGACCTGCTGGAGATCTCCCGGCTCGACACCGGGGGCGAGCGGCTGGATCTCGACGCGATGTGGCTGGCACCGCTCGCCGAACGAGTGGCGCGGGGGCCGGGGACCGAGGTGGTGGTCGTACGGGACGTGTGGATGGAGACCGACCGCCGCCGGCTCGAACGGGTGCTCGGCAATCTGGTGGCGAACGCGCACAAGCACGGCCGGACGCCGGTGGTGCTGACCGTCGACGGACCGGTGGTGACCGTGCGGGACCACGGCGGCGGTTTTCCGGAGTATCTGGTGGCGCACGGACCGCAGCGGTTCCGCACGGAGGGCGGTGCCCGGGGGCACGGGCTGGGGCTGACCATCGCGCTGGGACAGGCGGAGGCGCTGGGCGCGCGGCTCACCTTCGCCAATGCCCCGGACGGCGGTGCCGTGGCGACGCTGGCCCTCCCCCGGGCCGAGGCGGACCCCCCGGCGCCAGACCCACCGCCGCCGGACCCGCCCCCCGCGCCCCCGGACCGCGCGAGCGGTTAGTCGAGCGAGAGTTCGAGTCGGCCGCCGGCGTCCGCCGCTCGACGACCACCTGCCGGGCGCCCCGGCACCCCGCCGCCCCATCGATCACGGAGCCCGGCCGCTCCCCCGAACGCGGGGCCCCGGCCGCCCGTCGCCCACGGACGCGGCACCCGGGGCACCCGCCGCACCCGCCGCACCCGCCGCACCCGCCGCACCCGCCGCACCCGCCGCACCCGCCGCACCCGCCGCACCCGCCGCACGAACGCGGCCGCCGACCCGCGAACACGGCACCCCGGCCGCCCACCTCCCCACACACGGCCGACACCGCCCTGAAAGCGCCCCTACGCCCCGGACATCCCCGATGGCGCAGTGTGACGGGCGTCCGGCCGCACCCCCTCCTAACGTGGCGAACAGACAGCTTCGCCCCGTTACTGGAGGAGCCACCATGATCCTGAGGTCCACGCTCACCCGCCTCGGTATAGCCGCCGCCGGCGGTGCGCTCGCCACCCTGGCCGCCACGACCTCCCCGGCCGTCGCGGACGAGTGGGACACCGGAGCAGGCGAGAACCAGCTCAGCAGCCAGGACTACAACGGTGCCCAGGGCTCGACCGAGGGCGTCCAGGGCTGGAACAACGCCGGCCGCGACTGGAGCCACGACGCCAACCACACCCCCCGCCTCTACGAGGGCCGGGTCACCGCCCGCGGCGGACTGGTGCTGCGCGACGCCCCGACCCGCGGCAGCGCGGTCATCCGCGTCGAGCCCTACGGCGCGATCGTCCACATCTTCTGCAAGACGAGCGGCGAGTCGGTCGGCAGCAACAACCTCTGGTACCTCCTGACGGACGGCACCTGGGCCTGGGGCTCGGCGAAGTACATCGACAACATCGGCGCGGCCCCCCGCTGGTGCTGACCGTGCACCGGGGCGTCCCCCACCCCGAGGTCCACCACATTGGCCCGATTCTCGCGACATAACGGGACATCAGGCCCCTTGCTTGCTACGTTCCGGTCATGATCGAGGCCGGAACCACCGTGGCAGCGGATCCGCCCACCTCCGCCGTACGCCTGCCCCGGCGCCGTGGCGTCGAGTTCACCCTGATCGTGGTCGCCGTCCTGCTCTCGGTGTACGGCTACTGCGCCGTCGGTCTCGCGCAGCACGGCACCGTCCCGCCCGGCGCCGCCGGTTACGGCGCCGGGCTCGGCGTGCTCGCGCTGCTGGCCCACGTCGCGGTGCGGCTGCGGGCGCCGTACGCCGATCCGGTGCTGCTGCCGATCGCCGTCCTGCTCAACGGTCTGGGCCTGGTGCTGATCTACCGGCTCGATCTGGAGACGCCGCGCGACCAGGCGGCCACCACCCAGCTCGTCTGGTCGACGCTCGGCGTCGCGTTCTTCATCGTGGCGGTGCTGCTGCTCCGCGACCACCGGGTCCTCCAGCGCTACACCTACGTCTGCGTGGTGGCCGCGCTCGCCCTGCTCACCCTGCCGATCTTCTTCCCGTCCGTGAACGGCGCCCGGATCTGGATCAGGATCGCGGGTTTCTCCTTCCAGCCGGGCGAGTTCGCGAAGGTACTGCTGGCCGTCTTCTTCGCCGGGTATCTGGCGGCCAACCGGCACGCGCTCGCGTACTCGGGCCGGCAGATCTGGCGGTTCAGCCGTCTCCAGCTGCCCACGGGACGGGTGCTCGGACCGATCGTCGCGATCTGGCTGCTGAGCGTGGGCGTCCTGGTCCTGGAGCGGGACCTCGGCACGTCGCTGCTCTTCTTCGGCCTCTTCGTGATCCTGCTGTACGTCGCCACGGGCCGCACCGGGTGGATCGCGGTGGGATTGCTGCTCGCGGTGGTCGGCGCGGTCGCGGTCGGACGGCTGGAACCGCACGTGCACAGCAGGGTCGAGGACTGGCTGCACCCCTTCGCCTCGATCGACGCGGGCCTGGGACCCAACCAACTCGCCCAGTCGCTCTTCGCGTTCGCCGCGGGCGGCACGACGGGTACGGGCCTCGGGCTCGGCCACTCGATCCTCATCGGGTTCGCCGCCAAGTCGGACTTCATCCTGGCGACCGCCGGCGAGGAACTGGGCCTGGTCGGTCTTTCGGGGATCTTCCTGCTGTACGCACTGCTGGTGGAGCGCGGCTACCGGGCGGGCCTCGCCCTGCGGGACCCCTTCGGCCGGCTGCTGGCGATCGGGCTGGCCTCCATCCTGGCGCTGCAGGTGTTCGTCATCGCGGGCGGGGTGACGGGGCTGATCCCGCTCACCGGCATGGCGATGCCCTTCCTCGCCCAGGGCGGCTCCTCGGTGGTCACCAATTGGATCATCGTGGCGCTGCTCATCCGGATCAGCGACTCGGCCCGCAGCCAGTACGACGGGACGGAGGCGCCGTGAGCCGCTACATCCGCAGAGCGGCGGCCCTGTGCGCCGTGCTGTTCGTCGCCCTGGTGGTGAACGCCATACGCGTCCAGCTCGTCCAGGCCCCCGCGTACGACGACAACCCCGCCAACCGGCGTCCGACGATCGCCCGTTACGGCCAGCCCCGCGGGGACATCGTGGTCGGCGGCAGGGCGGTCACCGGGTCCAAGGACACCGGCGAGCAGCTCCGCTACGAACGGACGTACCGGGACGGGCCGCTGTACGCGCCGGTGACCGGGTTCGCCTCGCAGCTGTACGGGACCTCGCTGCTGGAGAACACGGAGGACGGTGTCCTGTCGGGCGACGACCCCGTGCTGGCTCCGCTGCCGCTGTGGAACGACTTCACGCGGGCCCGCAGTCCCGGCGGTGAGGTGGTCACCACCATCGACGCGGGGGCGCAGCGGGCGGCGTTCGACGGGCTGGGGGCCCGCCGGGGCGCGGTGGCCGCGATCGAGCCGTCCACGGGGCGGATCCTCGCGCTGGTCTCGGCGCCGTCGTACGACCCGGGGCGGCTGTCCGGCACGGGTGCGGCGGTGAAGCGGGCCTGGGCCCGGCTGAACGGCGACGAGGCCCGGCCGATGCTCAACCGGGCCATCCGGCAGACCTATCCGCCGGGTTCGACGTTCAAGGTGGTGACGGCGGCGGCGGCGCTGGACTCGGGCACGGTGACCGACTTGGACGCGCGGACGAGGTCCCCGGACCCGTACACGCTGCCGGGGACGACGACCCGGCTGACGAACGAGGTGGAGGGCTGCAAGGACGCCTCGCTGCGCTACGCCTTCGAGTGGTCCTGCAACACGGTCTTCGCGAAGCTCGGCGTGGACGTGGGACTGGCCGACATGACGAAGTCGGTGACCGGCTTCGGCTTCAACGACCGGGCGCTGCGGATTCCGTTCCCCGTCGCGCCGAGCAACTTCGACACGGAGCTGGACCGGGCGCAGCTGGCGCTGTCGTCGATCGGCCAGTTCGACACCCGGGCCACTCCCCTGCAGATGGCGATGATCGCGGCGGCGGTGGCGGGGGGCGGCTCGGTCAAGGCGCCGTACCTGGTGGAGCGGACGACGACCGAGGCCGGCACGACGGTGCGGACGAAGGGGACGCGGACGCTGCACCAGGCGATGCGGCCGTCGACCGCCGTGAAGCTGCGGCAGATGATGACGGACGTGGTGAGGAAGGGCACCGGTGCGAACGCCGCCATTCCGGGGGCCACGGTCGGCGGCAAGACCGGTACGGCCCAGCACGGCCTCGGCAACTCCGGTACGCCGTACGCCTGGTTCGTCTCCTGGGCACAGGCGGACGACGCGATGCAGCCCGCGGTGGCGGTCGCGGTGGTGGTGGAGGACGCGGCGGCCCGGCGCGGGGACATCAGCGGCGGCGGGGACGCGGCGCCGATCGCCAAGGCGGTGATGGAGGCCGTGCTCGGCTCGTGAACGCGGCTCCGCCCAGTGCGTGAGACGGGTCTGGAAAGACCCCGGGCCACCGACCTAACGTTCGGTCCATGACCGCATCAGCCGCGTACGACGCCGTGCACGCACCCGCCCACGAACTGGCACAGGTCAACATCGCCCGCCTCAAGGCCCCACTGGACTCACCGCAGTTGAAGGATTTCGTGGACGCCCTCGACCCGGTGAACGCCGCCGCGGACGCGGCGGACGGATTCGTCTGGCGCCTGCAGAGCGACTCGGGCAACGCGACGGACGTCCCTGTCCTCGGCGACGACTGGCTCATCGTCAACCTGACCACGTGGCGTGACGCCGAAGCCCTGACCGCCTTCATGTACGAGGGGCGGCACCGCGAGATGCTGGCCCGCCGGCGCGAGTGGTTCGAGCGGCTGCGGGAGGCGGTCACGGCCCTGTGGTGGGTTCCCGCGGGTCACCGCCCGACCGTGCGGGAGGCGGAGACCCGCCTCCTGCACCTGCGGGAACACGGCCCCACGGCCTACGCGTTCACTCTGCGGACGTCGTTCCCCGCGGGGCCGGCCGAGCCGGCCGGGGTGCGGGCCCCCTCGGCCGTGCCGGCCCCGTGACGGGGAACGGTCCTAGCCGATCGGCTTCCTGATCTCCGAGCGCACCTTCAGCGCCGTCTTGGCGGCCGCCTCCAGGTCCACGTCGGACGGGTCCTTCTTCATGGTCGCGAGGGTGATCTCGGCGACGGAGGCCCCGGTGTTGCCGTCCACCCAGCCGCACATGGGGATGGTCATCGACGTGCCCAGCTGGTCCTTGGTCAGCACCTGGCAGGTGATGGTGGTGTCCGCGCCGGAGGGCTTGAAGTCCTTCGGCGGTACGGCCACCTTGGCGCCGTCGGACTCGGCGGCGCCCTCCATCATCTTGTCGCGGGCGGTGGCGGTGTTCTTGAACCGGCCGTACATGCCGGAGATCACGAGGTTGCCCTTGGTGGTGTCGCCGCCCAGGGTGTACTGGCCGACGACGGCGGTGACGTCCCGGGCGTCCCAGGCGCCGTCCGCCTCGCCCTCGACCTTCGAGCCCTCGGAGTCGGAGAGGTCCTGGGCGAGTTCGTAGCGCTCGTCGAGCAGGGCCTTGGGCAGGGTGAGCTTGTACTCGGCGTCGGGGAAGCCGCTGTCGGTCGTCGTGCCGATCACCGCGAGCCCGACGACGATCACGACGACGAGGGCGACGACTCCGCCCACGATCCCGAGGACGAGTCCGAGCCGGCGCTTCTTGGGCGGCGGCGGGGCCATCGGGGGCGCGCCCCAGCCGAGGGGCTGCCGGCCGGCCTCGCCGGGGCCGGGTTGGCCGTACGGGGCTCCGTAGGGCGCGGCCTGCTGCCCGTACGGGTCCGGAGGCGGCTGTTGACCGTAGCCGGGCTGCTGCTGACCGTAGGCCGGCGGCTGCTGCTGACCGTAAGCCGGCGGCTGCTGCCCGTAAGGGCCCTGGGGCTGCTGCCCGTACGGGTTCTGCGGATGCTGGGGCGGTGGAGGCGTGGACACGCCAGAACCGTACTCCAGACGGGTGAGGCGCACGGCCTCGACCGCCGTCCCGGCCGCGCCCCGCCGTCCCGGCTCCGGAGCGTCAGGCCTCGGCCGCGCCCGCCTCGATCGCCTCCTGCACCTCCGCCACCCGCTCGTGCTCCTCGGCCGCGAACCGCTCCGCGTCCAGCTTCTCCGCGATCTCCTCGTCCTGGGCCATCAGGAGGTCGAGGTTGGAGTTGCCCATCTCGAAGACGCCCATGTCGACATAGGCCTGCTGGAGCCGCTTGCCCCACAGGCCGATGTCCTTGACGCACGGGACGATGCGGCTGAACAGCAACTGCCGGAAGAGGTGCAGGAATTCGGACTGCTCGCTGTACTCCTCGGCCTCGGCCCTGGGGATGCCGAAGTTCTCCAGGACCTCGACCCCGCGCAGCCGGTCGCGCATCAGGTAGCAGCCCTCGATGACGAACTCCTCGCGCTCGCGCAGTTCGGCGTCGGTGAGCTGCTTGTAGTAGTCGCGCAGCGCCATCCGGCCGAAGGCGACGTGCCGGGCCTCGTCCTGCATGACATAGGCGAGGATCTGCTTGGGGAGCGGTTTGTCCGTGGTGTCGCGGATCATGCCGAAGGCGGCGAGCGCGAGGCCCTCGATGAGGACCTGCATCCCGAGGTAGGGCATGTCCCAGCGGGAGTCGCGCAGGGTGTCGCCGAGGAGTGCCTGCAGGTTGTCGTTGATGGGGTAGAGCATCCCGAGCTTCTCGTGCAGGAAGCGCGAGTAGATCTCCGCGTGGCGGGCCTCGTCCATCGTCTGGGTCGCGGAGTAGAGCTTGGCGTCCAGGTCGGGGACGGACTCGACGATCCGGGCCGCGCAGACCATCGCGCCCTGCTCGCCGTGCAGGAACTGGCTGAACTGCCAGGAGGCGTAGTGCTTGCGCAGCTCGCCCTTGTCCCGGTCGGTCATCTTGGCCCAGTACGGCGTCCCGTAGAGGTTCATCGCCTCGTCCGGGGTGCCGAGCGGATCGTGCGGGTCGACCTCCAAGTCCCAGTCGATCCGCTTCTGGCCGTCCCACTGCTTGTCCTTGCCCTTCTGGTAGAGGGCCAGCAGCCGGTCGCGCCCGTCGTCGTACTCCCAGCTGAAGCGTGCCGCTCCACTGGCCGGCACCCCCCACTGGGGGTCTCCCGCGTTCATGGCATAGAGCTCATACGTCGGCATACATCGCAGGCTCACACGAGGTAGACCCGGGGTCAACAAGTCGCGCGCAAGGGATTGACGAGCTTGCTGACAAGCAGTCTCATAAGACGTGACCGCCGGTAACCCTGGTGTGCCCGGCTCCTGTTCATCCGGTACGACGAGGTGGGAACAGTCATGACGACAGTCACGGAAGCCGATGTGCTGCGCGACGCGCTCGGCCTGCTCAAGGACCGGGAGCAGGTGGCCGAGCGCCTGCTCGACTCTTCCGCCAAGCACTCCTTCGACCCGGACAAGGAGCTGGACTGGGACGCTCCGTTCGAGCCGGGCAAGTGGTACTGGCCCCCGGAGCTGGTGTCGCTGTACGACACCCCGCTGTGGAAGCGGATGAGCGAGGAGCAGCGCATCGCGCTCTCGCAGCACGAGGCCGCCGCCCTCGCCTCGCTCGGCATCTGGTTCGAGATCATCCTGATGCAGCTGCTGGTCCGGCACATCTACGACAAGGCGGCGACGAGCGCCCACGTGCGGTACGCGCTCACCGAGATCGAGGACGAGTGCCGCCACTCGAAGATGTTCGCGCGCCTGATCAGCCGCGGCGGCACGCCGTACTACCCGGTGAGCCGGACGCACCAGAACCTGGGCCGGCTCTTCAAGACCGTCTCGACCACGCCCGGCTCCTTCACGGCCACCCTCCTCGGCGAGGAGGTGCTCGACTGGATGCAGCGCCTCACGTTCCCGGACGAGCGCGTCCAGAGCCTGATCCGCGGCGTCACGCGCATCCACGTCGTGGAGGAGGCCCGCCACGTCCGGTACGCCCGCGAGGAGCTGCGCCGCCAGATGATGACGGCGCCGCGCTGGTCCCAGGAGTTCACCCGGGTCACCTCCGGCGAGTTCGCCCGCGTCTTCTCGCAGGCCTTCATCAACCCCGAGGTCTACACGAACGTGGGCCTCGACCGGCGTGAGGCCGTCGCCCAGGTGCAGGCCAGCGGCCACCGCCGCGAGGTCATGCAGACCGGCTCCAAGCGCCTGACCGACTTCCTGGACGACATAGGCGTGCTGCGCGGAGTCGGACGGCGGCTGTGGAAGTCCTCGGGGCTACTGGCCTAGGGGCGGCCTTCGGATCAGCCCGGATCAGGCCGCGGCGCATGGTGCGGCGGGCCCGCGGTGGCGGCGTGCCCGTGCGCGAACACGGTTACGCTGCCCGACATGACCCCGCAGGCTCCCACCCCCGCCTACCGCCGGCTGAGCGTCGAGGAGCGGCGCAGTCAGCTGCTCGACGCGGCACTGTCCCTCTTCGCGCACCGCGCGCCCGAGGAGGTCTCGCTCGACGACGTCGCGGAGGCGGCGGGGGTCTCCCGGCCGCTGGTGTACCGGTACTTCCCCGGAGGCAAGCAGCAGTTGTACGAGGCCGCGCTGCGGTCGGCCGCCGAGGAACTGGAGCAGTGCTTCGCGGAGCCGCCGGAGGGACCGCTCACCCGGCGGCTGTCGCGGGCCCTCGACCGCTACCTCGCCTTTGTCGACCAGCACGACGCCGGGTTCAGCGCCCTGCTGCAGGGCGGCAGTGTCGTCGAGACCTCGCGGACGACGGCCATCGTGGACGGGGTGCGGCGGGCCGCCGCCGAGCACATCCTGAACCACCTGGAGGTGGCGGATCCGGGGCCCCGGCTGCGCATGACCGTACGGATGTGGATCACCTCGGTGGAGGCGGCGTCGCTGATCTGGCTCGACGAGGACAAGGAGCCGCCCCTCGACGAGCTGCGCGACTGGCTCGTCGAGCAGTTCGTGGCGGTGCTCGCGGCGACGGCGGGCCGGGACCCGCAGGCCGCAGCCGTGGTGCGGGCGGCGCTCGCCCTGGAGCCGGCGGACGGGCCCGTGGGCACGCTGCTCCGGCGGGTGCTGCCCGTGGTCGGCGACGCCGCGCACCTGCTGTGACACTGGGGACGTGAAGAGCGAAGACACCCCCTTCGAGGGCGGCCCGCTGGACGGCCGCGTCCTGCCCGTCCTGCTCGGAATGACCGGACACCCGCCGAAGGTGTACCGGGTCCCGGTGCCGGACGCCGCGGGCGGCCCCCCGACCGTCCTGGTCTACCGCCGGGTCCAGCGCGCGCACGGCGGGCGGTTCGGCCTGCACCCGGGGTGGAAGTACACGTACGACCCGACGGGCGGGAAGGGCGGTGGCCCGAGGTGGCCCTGGTCCCGGCCGGACGCCCGGACGGGCCCGGGCAACGGGACGGACCCGAGCACCAAGCCGGACCCGGGCACCGGGACGGGCCGGGAGCACGGAGCCACGCCGACCGGCAAGCCGGACGACGCCGACGAGTGACGTCGTTGGGCCGAACCGCCCACCTTCCGCGCGCGGTCCGCGCGCAGGCATCTGATCCTCACGGTGCGGGACGGAGACACCGGCCCCCTCCGGAGGTGATGGCATGTCAGGAAGGCTTCTGCACCTGGTCTGTACGGCGGCGGTGGCGGCCGGCGCGCTGCTCGCCCCCTCCCCCGCCCTGGCCGCTCCCGATCCGGACGCCGGCTCCCCCTCGGCCGCGACCGCGCCCGACGGCCGCTCCCTCGGCACCCTGTTGACGGACCTTCAGAAGCTGTACCGGCAGGCCGAACAGGCCACCGAGGCGTACAACGCGACCGAGGAGCGGCTGAAGGAGAAGCGGGCCGAGACGGAACGGCTGGAGAGACGACTGGCCGCGGCGCGGCTCTCGCTGCACGACAGCAGGGGCGACGCGGGACGGCTGGCCCGCCAGCAGTACCAGAACAGCAGCGAGCTCTCCCCCTACGTGCGGCTGCTGCTCGCCCGGGATCCGCAGCACGCGCTCGACGAGGGGCATGTGATCGGCCAGGTGGCGCGGGACCGGGCGGAGACCGTCGAACGGCTCACCGGTGACGAGAAGCGGACGGACGGCCTGGCGCGGGCGGCGCGCAAGGCCCTGGACGCCCAACTCACCCTCGCCGAGCGGCGGAAGAGGGACCGCGACGAGGTCAGGAGGAAACTGGCGGAGGTCGAGGAGCTGCTCGCCACGCTCAGCGCCGGACAGCTGGCGCGGCTGGCCGAGCTGGAGCAGGCGGGGACGGCGAAGGCCCAGCGGACGTTCATGGCGTCGGGCGCGCTCAGCAGCCGGCGCACCCCGTCCCGGGAGGG
Organism: Streptomyces sp. NPDC026417; assembly: GCF_055567695.1. Classification (NCBI taxonomy): domain Bacteria; kingdom Bacillati; phylum Actinomycetota; class Actinomycetes; order Kitasatosporales; family Streptomycetaceae; genus Streptomyces; species Streptomyces sp. NPDC026417. Next base: position 134,336 of record NZ_JBVHPY010000005.1, on the reverse strand, counting down.
CGGCAGGGCGCTCCGGTACGCCGTGGAGCAGCTGGGCAAGCCCTATGAGTGGGGTGCGGAGGGTCCGGATGCCTACGACTGCTCGGGGCTGACCTCCCGGGCGTGGGAGGACGCGGGGCGGCCCATTCCGCGCACCAGCCAGGAGCAGTGGGCGGAGCTGGAGCGGATCCCGGTGGGCGAGCTGCGCCCGGGTGACCTGGTGGTCTACTTCCCCGAGGCCACGCATGTCGCCCTCTACCTGGGCGACGGCATGGTGGTGCAGGCCCCCCGGCCCGGCGCACGGATCAAGGTGTCGCCGATCGCGGCCAACCCGGTGGTGGGCGCCGTCCGGCCGGACCCGGACGGGGAGCCCCTGCGGCGCTATACGCCGCCGAAGCTCCCCCGGGGCGCCAGGGACGGGTCGGACGAGGGCTACTCCGCCGCCGCGCCCGTCACGGAGGCGAGGTAGGCCTCGGTCTTCTCGGGCTCGAAGAAGAAGTTCTCGAAGTCCGCCGGATCGTTGAAGCCGTTGGCGAAGCGGTCGGCGACGGGCTGGAGCTGACCGGCGGCGCCGATCAGGTTCAGCACGTGCTCCGGCGGGACGCCGAGCATCGCGTTGGTCCACTTGGTGACGTGCTGGGCGGTGTCCCAGTAGCGGTCGAAGGTGGCCTGCATCCAGGTCTCGTCGAACGGCTTGTCGCCCTGCTCCAGGATCGACGCGAGGTACGCGGCGGCGCACTTGGAGGCGGAGTTGGAGCCCTGTCCGGTGATCGGGTCGTTGGCGACGACGACGTCGGCGACGCCGAGCACCAGGCCGCCGCCGGGGAGCCGGCCGATCGGGTTGCGGACGGTGGGGGCGTAGCGGCCGGAGAGGGTGCCGCCGGCGTCGGTCAGCTCGACCCTGGTGGCCCGCGCGTACTCCCAGGGCGTGAACCGCTCCATGAGTTCCAGGGTCAGGGAGAGGTGCTCCGCGGGGTCCTTGACGCCGTTGAAGACGTCCAGCGGGCCGCCGGGTATGCCCTCCCAGAACAGGATGTCGGCCCGGCCCGAGGTGGTGAACGTCGGCATGACGAAGAGCTCGCCGACTCCGGGGACCAGGTTGCAGCGGACCGCGTCGTAGTCGGGGTGCTCCGGGCGCGGGCCCAGGCCGTGGACGTAGGAGACGGCGAGCGCGCGCTGCGGCTCGGCGTACGGCGAACGCGAGGCGTCGCGGCCGAACATGGAGACCAGCTCGCCCTTGCCTGCGGAGACCAGCACCAGGTCGTAGGTGCGGGAGAAGTAGTCGAGGTCGGAGACCGCCGCGCCGTGTATGACCAGCTGGCCGCCGCGCTGGGCGAACGTCTCCATCCAGCCGGCCATCTTCACGCGCTGGTCGACGGACTGCGCGTACCCGTCGAGCCTGCCCACCCAGTCGATCGCGCGCTGGGTCGGCCCCGGGTCGTGCGAGCCGGGTACCGCGACGGAGACGCCGAGCCCCTCGATCTTCGGGGCCTGGGACTCCCAGAAGTTCAGCTGGAGGTCGCGCTCGTGCTGGAGCGCGGTGTCGAACATGCACTGCGTCGACATGACCCGGCCGGACCGGATCTCGTCCGCCGTCCGGTTGGACATCAGGGTGACCTCGTACCCGTGCGACTGGAGGCCGAGGGCGAGCTGGAGTCCGGACTGGCCGGCTCCGACGACGAGTATCTTCCGCATGCGGGTCCTTAACTGTGCAGGGCGTACGACTTATTCGGGAGTGACGTCGAGTGCGTGGCCGACCAGGGCCAGCAGGGTCTCCACGACCGAGATCCGGCGCCGCGCGTCCATGATCATGACAGGTATGTGCGCGGGCACGGTGAGGGCCTCGCGCACGTCCTCCGGCTCGAACCGCTCACTGCCGTCGAAGTGGTTGACCGCGACGACGTACGGCAGTCCGCAGCTCTCGAAGTAGTCGAGTGCCGGGAAGCAGTCCGTCAGGCGGCGGGTGTCGGCGAGGACCACCGCACCGATCGCCCCGCGCACCAGGTCGTCCCACATGAACCAGAAGCGCTGCTGCCCCGGCGTGCCGAAGAGGTAGAGCACCAGGTCGTCGTCGAGCGTGATGCGGCCGAAGTCCATGGCCACCGTGGTGGTCAGCTTCTCCGGCGTCGCGCTCAGGTCGTCGGTGTCCTCGCTGGCCTGCGTCATCAGCGCCTCCGTCTGGAGGGGCGTGATCTCGGAGACCGCGGTGACGAGCGTGGTCTTGCCGACGCCGAAGCCGCCCGCCACCACGATCTTCGTGGCGATCGGAGCGCGCGTCCGGTCGGTCTGCCAGGCCTGAAGCTGCTCGTCGGGTTCGACGAGGGGGGAGACGTCGCTCCCGACGTCCGGGGAGACACCTGTGACGGTGTCAGAGACGGCGGAGTCCACTCAGCACCCTTTCCAGCAGAGCGCGGTCCGGCTGTCCCGGGCCGTGACCGGTTCCGTACACACGGATCTTTCCCTGGTCCGCCAGGTCGCTGAGCAGCACGCGGACCACGCCGAGCGGCATCTTCAGCAGCGCGGCGATCTCGGCCACCGTACGCATCCGGCGGCAGAGTTCGACGATGGCCCGCATCTCGGGCATCACCCGGGTGGCGAGGGAGCCGTTCGTCAGTTCCCGGCGCTCCTCGGGGGCGTCCAGGGCCGCCACGAACGTCTCGACGAGCAGCACGTGCCCGAAGCGGGTACGGCCGCCGGTGAGCGAGTAGGGGCGCACACGGGCGGGTTTGCGGTCGCCGCCGCGGACGGGGAGCCTGGACGCGGTCATCGGGCACTCCCCATCGACTCGGTCTCCAGCGATCTGCGCAGCTCGCTGCGGAGTTCGGGGGTCAGCACGTGTCCGGCCCGGCCGACGAAGAGCGCCATGTGGTACGCCACCACGCTCATGTCGCAGTCCGGGGAGCCGTGCACACCGAGCAGCGAGCCGTCGCTGATCGACATGACGAAGAGGCTGCCCTCGTCCATGGCGACCATCGTCTGCTTGACCCCGCCGCCGTCCATCAGCTTGGCGGCGCCGACGGTGAGGCTGCCGATGCCGGAGACGATGGTGGCCAGGTCGGCGGCGGACCCCTTGGGGCCGGCGTTGCGCTGCTCGGCCGCCGTCCGTGCCTCCGCGTTCCTCCCGGGGTCGGAGGAGAGCAGGAGCAGGCCGTCGGAGGAGACGACCGCGACCGACAGCAGGCCCGGCACCTCCTCGACGAGATTCGTCAGCAGCCAGTGCAGGTTGCGGGCCTCACTGCTCAGTCCGAAGGTACTGGGCGCGGTCAACTGCTTGCCTCCTCGACTGTGCCCCCCGTGGCTGATACGTCGTGTGCCGTGGATACGGCGTCCGCCGCGGGCGTCCTCGTCTGCGACGTCTCCTCGGCGATCTCCGCCTCGACGTCGCGGCGGCCTTCCTGCGCACCCCGGTGGAATCCGCCGAGCCTGCGGCGCAGGGCCTCGGCGTCCACCCCTCCGGTGCGCTGCCTCGGGGCCGGCGCGGGTGCCGAGATCTTCGGCGTGCGCTTGGGCAGACCCTTGGCGGTGACCCGCTGCGGCTCGTCCTCGGCGCGCTCGTGGGCGTCGGGGCCGATGGCGTAGGGGTCGGTGGTGGTCTGGGCGGGGAGGCCGACGTCCGTGGGGGGCTCGGAGTCGGCTCCGGATGGGGTCTCGGGCTCCGCCGTGGAGGCGGGGGTCTCGTCCGCCGGGAGCTCGGGGGCCAGCAGCTCCATGGTCGTCTCGGCGGGCCGCTCGGGGCCGGAGCCGGTTTCGTCCCGGTCCGGGGCCTCGTCGGCGAAGGTCTCCGCAGCCGTCTCCCCGGCTGCCGGGTGTGCCGCGGCCGGGTCGGCGGGGGGCTCCTCCACGCCGCCGTCGTGCGCGGCGTGGGTCCGTACCGCTTCCTCGGCCGCCGCTATCAGCGGGTCCCCGACCGGGCCGGCCGGCTCCGGGGAACCGGCCTCGGCGGACCGGGCCGTGATCGAACGGCCGCGCAGGACGTTGGAGTTGGCCTCGGCGTCCACGCCCGGCAGGGACAGCGCGGGGGCGCTTCCGGGGACGGGTGCGGCCTGCGTCCCGGCGGGCGCGGCGGCGGCCGGAGCGGCGGCCAGCAGCGCCTTGGGCAGGACGACGACCGCGGCGACACCGCCCTGCTTCTGCTCGCGCAACTGCACGCGCACGCCGTGGCGGTGGGCGAGCCGCGCCACCACGTAGAGGCCGAGTCCGAGGCCCTCGCCGCTCTCCTCGTCGTAGGCGTCGTCCGGGTCGAAGTCGGCGAGCCGGGAGTTGAGCTGGGTCATGCGCTCCGAGGTCATGCCGATGCCCTCGTCCTGCACGGAGAGCATCACCTCGCCGCTCTCCAGGAGCCACCCGGAGACCTCGACGGTCATGTCGGGCGGGGAGAACGAGGTGGCGTTCTCCAGCAGTTCGGCCACCAGGTGGCTCAGGTCGTCGGCGGCGAAGCCGGCGAGGTGCGCGTGCGGCGGCAGCGCGGCGATCCGCACCCGCTCGTACCGCTCGATCTCGCTGACCGCGGCCCGTACGACGTCGACCAGCGGGACCGGGCCCGCGTGCTGCTGGACGTGCTCGGCACCGGCGAGGACCAGCAGGTTCTCGCTGTGCCGCCGCATCACGGTGGCGAAGTGGTCGAGCTTGAAGAGGGTGGCGAGGCGCTCGGGGTCCTGCTCGCGCTCCTCCAGGTTCTCGATGACGGCGAGCTGCCGCTCGACGAGGCCGAGTGAGCGCAGCGCCAGGTTGACGAAGGTGCCGTGAATGCTGTGCCGCACCTGCTCCAGGTGGGCGGTGGCCGAAGCGAGTTCGGTGCGCAGCCGGTCGCGCTCGTCGGCCATCGTCTGGCGCTTGCCGATCAGGTGCTTGCGGTCGGCCTCCAGGGTGGCCTGCCGTTCGTGCAGCGCTGCGGCGTGCGCGCGCAGCGCGTTGACGGACCGGACGACCTGCGCGAACTCGTCGTTGCGGCCGGTGAACTTGACCGGTTCCTCGGTGGCCGGGTCGGCGGCCACCCGGGCCGAGCCGATCCGCAGGACGGCCAGCGGGCGGGTGAGGGTGCGGGCCATCGCCGTGGCGACGCCGACGGCGAGCAGCAGCAGCGCGCCGAGGAGGGCGACGCGCAGTTCGAGGCCGGTCACGTCGTCGTCGCGCAGGTGCGCGAGGTCCTTGGTGCGGCGGTCGTTGAGCGAGGCCTCGACGCCGCGCATCAGGTCGATGCGGGCGGACAGGGCCGCGTCCAGCTTCTTGACGCCGGTGCCGAGTTCGGCGTCGGAGAGCGTCGGCTGGTCCGTGAGGGTCGCCAGGTACTTGTCGGCCGAGGTGACGTCGGGCCCGTTGACCGTGGAGTCGTACGAGTTCCGGGCGGTCTTGGGCGCGGTGTCGTGGAAGTCGGCCAGGGCCGAGTCGGAGCGCAGGCGGGCCTGCTGGGCGGCGGCGCTGAGGGCGTCGCGCTGCTTGGTGTCGGCGTCCGACGAACTCTCCGTGGTGGTCGGCAGACCGGTGACCGGGTCGATCGAGGTCCGCTCGGAGCGCGGGACGTTGAGCGCCGCGAGGAGCAGCCCGCGGGCGGCGGCGGCCTGCTGGACGGCGGTGTCGAGTTCGGCGAGGGCGTACGCGCCGGAGCCCGCGCGGGGCGGCAGCAGCTCCGCCAGTTCCTCGGCCAGGCCGTGCAGTTCGGTGATGGCCTCGGAGTACGCCTGGTGCGCTTCGAGAGCGGTGCTCTTGCCGGTCAGCGCGGCTCTGCGCACGGTCGCGACGGCGTCCAGGTCCTCGCGCAGCGAGGCGGGGGCGTCGGTGTCCGCGCGCAGTTCCTCGACCTGCCGGTCCACCCGTGCGCTGCGCTGCTCGGAGGGCGCCTTGGTCTTGGGGCGGCCGGCCGCGATGTACGAGGTGACCTCGTCGCGCTCGTCGGCCAGCGAGTGGGCGAGGGTGAGCGCCTCCTGGGTCTGCCGGGCGAGCGTCACCAGATCCTGGGAGTCGCTCAGTTGCCCCGAGGCGGCGAGGACGGTCGGGGCGCCCGCTCCCGCGATGGCCGCCGCGACGACCGCCACGGCGACGATGAGCCGGTTGCGTACGTGGGCGGGACGGCCCCTGCCCGCGGAGTCGGCGGCGGCGTCGCCGGTCGCACCCTCCTTGGAGGCCGTCTGCTTGCCTGTGCGCCGAGGCCGCATTTTCTGCACCGGTGCTCGCATTCCTGACTCGTGTACCCATGGGCCCGGGTGACGTTCCGTCAACTGGGGCGTCCGCCGCCCGGTACGGCTCCCGACCCTCCCAGTGCCGGTGGGCAGTGGTCCCGCATCGTCCGAGCCGCCACCCGAAGGAGTGAACCTCGGCGAGGAGTTGGCGGGCAAGTTCCCGCGGCGCGTGCCGCGGGCCCGCGCGGCGGGCCGGTTGGACGTCGGCGGCGCGCTTTGGCAGTATTCGCCGCCACGCGTCACCGGAGTCGATCATTCCATGCCAAACCAGGCGTCTGACCTGGCGGTCGGCGCCGTCCGGCGGCCGGCGCCGGTCTTCGGTCAATGGTGTGAAGGCCTCGTGCAGACTGGCCGGATGCGCACTGAACTCGTCACGCGGCCCGGTGACCCGGACCGCCCCAATGAGGACTTCGCCGCGGTCGGACTTCCGGCCTCAGGACAGGGCGGCGCCCTGGTCGTGCTGGACGGCGTGACGCCCCCGAAGGGGGACGCCGGCTGTCGGCATTCGGTCCCCTGGTTCACCGCGCGACTGGGCGGGGCGCTGACCGAACTATCCGTTTCGCAACCGGATGTGACGCTGCCGGAGGTGCTCACGCACGCGATCCGGCGGACGGCCGCGGCACACGCCGACACGTGTGACCTTTCTCACCCGCGCACGCCCCAGGCAACCGTCGTCCTCGCGCGCTGGTCCGCCCACACGGTCGAATACCTGGTGCTGTCGGACTCCGCGCTGCTGCTCCAGGCCCCCACCGGCGAGGTGACCGCGGTGCTGGACGACCGCCTCTCCCGCATCCCGATGGCCTCCCTGGCCACGGACGCCGTCGCGGACGCGACCGTCCGCAACAAGGAGGGCGGCTTCTTCACCGCGGCGGCCGACGTCTCGGTGGCCCGGCGGGCGGTGACCGGGACCCTGCCCCGGCGGGACGTCCGCGCCCTGGCCGCCCTGACGGACGGGGCGGCCCGCTGGACGGAGAAGTTCCATCAGGGCGGCTGGACGGACCTGTTCACCCTCGTCCGCAAGGAGGGTGCGGAGTCGCTCGTCGAGCGCACCCGGGCGCTGGAGACGGCGGACGCCGAGAACCGGACGCATCCGCGCCGCGGCAAGACCCACGACGACGCGACGGTGGTGTTCGTGGAGCTGTGAGCCCCCGGGAAGGGGCCGCCGGCGGTCCGGCCCCGGACGGCGCCCCTACGCGCCTTCCACTCCCCGGTTCAACTGATGCAGCAGCCGCGCCAGTTCCGCGACCTCGCGCGGGTCCCAGCCGGCGAGCTGGCGGACGTAGCGCGCGCGGCGCGCCTCCCGTACCGCCCGGAAGCGCACCCGTCCCTCCTCCGTGAGGTGGACGAGCCAGGCGCGGCCGTCCGCCGGGTCGGGCTCGCGGGCGACGAGGCCGAGTTCCTCCAGGGCGCGCAGCTGGCGGGACATGGTCGCCTTCCCCACCCCGATGTACGCGGCGAGTTCGGTGGCCCGCTGGCGGCCGCACTCCTCCAGCCGGACCAGGAGCCCGTAGGCGGAGGACTCCAGGTCGGGGTGGACCTCCCGGGCCATCTCGCCGGAGGAGGCGCGGGCGCGTCGCAGAAACACGGTCAACTCGCGTTCCAGCGCGGGGAATTCCTGGTCCACACCATTCCCCGCCGTGGTGGATTCGACGTGATGCCCGTCGTCCGTCGCGTGCTCGTGCACGTCAGCACCCCTGACCCGGTTTCCCGATCCTGAAAGTTTCCGCCAAAAGTGGCCGTTGCCGCAGCTCCGTCAGTATTTCGCAGGAGTAGACCAACGGCAGCCTCCGGCCCCTCTTCCCACCCCCTCTTCTACGTGCGTAGCTTCTTCAGCAGGCAAAGACTGGCATGCCCACGCCATCGACCGGTCGAGGACGACCCGTCTCCCCAGGAGCGCGTGCGGCTGCCCGTGGTTCTCCCGCTCTCCCCCCACCGAGCATCACCGCGCACCACCGAACCCCTCGGAGGCACGCCATGCCCGTGCACAGATGCGGAACCGCCCGCCCCCCGCGCTTCGCCCAGCCTCTCCCCAGGGCCGGCGTCCTGCTCGCCGCGCTCGCCCTCCTGCTCACCCTTCCGGCGACGCTCGCCGAGGCCGCAGACACGCCCGCCCGCGGCTCCGCCCACATGGGGATGGGCGTCCTCGCGCACGACGGCCGGGACGGGACGCCGTCCACCGGTGACGCCGCCCAGACGGAGGGCGTCGACGTCAGCAGCCACCAGGGCAACGTCGCCTGGTCGACCCTGTGGAACAGCGGGGTCAGGTGGGCCTACGTCAAGGCGACGGAGGGGACGTACTACACGAGCCCCTACTTCGCCCAGCAGTACAACGGCTCCTACAACGTGGGCATGATCCGCGGCTCGTACCACTTCGCGACCCCCGACACGACCGGCGGGGCCACCCAGGCGAACTACTTCGTGGACCACGGCGGCGGCTGGTCGCGGGACGGCAGGACCCTGCCGGGCGCCCTCGACATCGAATGGAACCCGTACGGAGCCGCCTGCTACGGCAAGACCCAGAGCGCGATGGTCACCTGGATCCGCGACTTCCTGAACCAGTACAAGGCGCGCACCGGCCGGGACGCCGTCCTCTACACGGCCACCACCTGGTGGACCCAGTGCACCGGCAACTACGGCGGTTTCGCCACGGCCAACCCGCTGTGGATCGCCCGTTACGCCGCCGACCCGGGCACGCTGCCCGCCGGCTGGGGCTTCTACACGATGTGGCAGTACACGTCCTCGGGCCCGACGGTCGGCGACCACGACAAGTTCAACGGCGCCCTCGACCGCGTGGCCGCCCTCGCCAACGGCTAGGGGCCGTCCGGCACGACGGCGCGGGAAGGCCCGGACCCCGCAGGGGCCCGGGCCTCCCCGACCGGTGGGCGTCCCTCACGCCGCCACCGGCACCTCCGCCTCCGCGCCGTTCGTCGCCGGGGCGAGCGCCAGCTCCAGTACCTGGCGGACGTCCGTGACCGCGTGCACGTCGAGCTTCTCCAGCACCTCGGCCGGGACGTCGTCCAGGTCGGCCTCGTTGCGCTTGGGGATGACGACCGTGGTCACACCCGCCCGGTGGGCGGCCAGCAGCTTCTGCTTGACGCCGCCGATGGGCAGCACCCGTCCGGTCAGGGACACCTCACCGGTCATCGCCACGTCCGTGCGGACCAGTCGGCCGCTGAGCAGCGACGCCAGGGCCGTCGTCATCGTGACGCCCGCGCTCGGTCCGTCCTTCGGGACGGCGCCCGCCGGGAAGTGGATGTGCACACCCCGGTCCTTCAGGTCGCCGACCGGCAGCTCCAGTTCGGCTCCGCGGGAGCGCAGGAAGCTCAGCGCGATCTGCGCGGACTCCTTCATCACGTCGCCGAGCTGGCCCGTCAGGGTCAGACCCGCCGCGCCCGTCTCCGGGTCGGCCAGCGACGCCTCCACGTAGAGGACGTCGCCGCCCGCGCCGGTGACCGCGAGGCCGGTCGCGACCCCGGGCACCGCCGTACGGCGCTCGGCCGGGTCCTGGGCGGACTCCGGCACGTGGTGCGGCCGCCCGATGAGACCGCGCAGATCCGCGTCGGTCACCGTGAACGGCAGCTCCCGATCGCCCAGTTCGTGCTGGGCCGCGACCTTGCGCAGCAGCCGGGCCACCGACCGCTCCAGGTTCCGCACACCCGCCTCCCGGGTGTACTCGCCGGCGAGCTTGCGCAGCGCGCTCTCGTCGAGCGCGACCTCGTCCTTCTCCAGACCGGCCCGCTCCAGCTGACGCGGGAGCAGGTGGTCGCGGGCGATGACGACCTTCTCGTCCTCGGTGTAGCCGTCCAGGCGGACCAGCTCCATCCGGTCGAGCAGCGCCTCCGGGATGGCTTCGAGCACGTTGGCCGTGGCCAGGAACACCACGTCCGAGAGGTCCAGTTCGACCTCCAGGTAGTGGTCGCGGAAGGTGTGGTTCTGCGCCGGGTCGAGCACTTCGAGCAGCGCCGCGGCAGGGTCCCCGCGGAAGTCGGAACCGACCTTGTCGATCTCGTCGAGCAGCACGACCGGGTTCATCGACCCGGCTTCCTTGATCGCGCGGACGATCCGGCCGGGCAGCGCGCCGACATAGGTGCGGCGGTGGCCCCGGATCTCCGCCTCGTCCCGCACACCGCCGAGGGCGACACGGACGAACTTGCGGCCCATGGCGTGCGCGACGGACTCGCCGAGCGAGGTCTTGCCGACGCCGGGCGGTCCGACGAGCGCGAGCACGGCACCGCCGCGCCGGCCGCCGACCACGCCCAGGCCCCGGTCGCCGCGCCGCTTGCGCACCGCCAGGTACTCCGTGATGCGCTCCTTCACGTCCTGCAGGCCCGCGTGCTCGGCGTCCAGTACGCGCTGGGCGCCCCGGATGTCGTACGCGTCCTCGGTGCGCTCGTTCCACGGGAGTTCGAGCACGGTGTCGAGCCAGGTGCGGATCCAGGAGCCCTCGGGCGACTGGTCGCTCGCGCGCTCCAGCTTCTCGACCTCCTTGAGAGCGGCCTCACGGACCTTCTCGGGGAGATCGGCGGCCTCCACGCGCGCCCGGTAGTCGTCGGACTCCTCGCCGTCCTGGGAATCCCCGTTCAGCTCGCGCAGTTCCTTGCGTACGGCTTCGAGCTGGCGGCGCAGCAGGAACTCGCGCTGCTGCTTGTCGACGCCTTCCTGGACGTCCTTGGCGATGGACTCGGCGACGTCCTGCTCGGCGAGGTGCTCGCGGAGCTGCTCGGTGGCCAGCTTCAGCCGGGCGACCGGGTCGGCGGTCTCCAGCAGCGCCACCTTCTGCTCCGTGGAGAGGAAGGGCGAGTAACCGGAATTGTCGGCGAGGGCGGAGACGTCCTCGATGGCCTGCACCCGGTCCACGACCTGCCAGGCGCCGCGCTTGCGCAGCCAGCTGGTGGCGAGGGCCTTGTACTCCTTGACGAGGTCCGCCACCTGGCCGGGCAGCGGGTCGGGCACGGTCTCGTCGATTCGCGTGCCCTCGACCCACAGGGCGGCACCGGGGCCGGTGGTGCCCGCGCCGATCTTCACGCGCCCCCGCCCGCGGATCAGGGCGCCCGGGTCGCCGTCGGCCAGGCGGCCGACCTGCTCGACGGTGCCGAGCACGCCCGTGCCCGGGTACGCCCCGTCGACGCGGGGCACCAGCAGCACCTTCGGTTTGCCGGGTTCGGACCGCGCGGCGGCCTGGGCGGCCTCCACCGCGGCGCGGACGTCGGCGTCGTTCAGGTCCAGCGGAACCACCATTCCGGGCAGCACGACCTCGTCGTCGAGCGGCAGCACGGGCAGGATGAGCGGTGTGAACGCCGTGGACTCAGTAGCCATGATCTCCCCTTCGGCAGTCAAGTTGAGCTATGCCGACTCAATGCACGTGAGCCTCCGATTGTTCCCCTCGCCGCGTTCGCTCTGAGCGATCACTTCCACGGACCGCCATCTCGACCCGCGCAGGCAGGTTGGGTAATACTCCAAATACGTCATTGCCTATTACGGAGGTTGCGGTGGGCGGGATCGTGCGGGCGTGGGTGGACGGGTGGGTGGTGTCCCGGGGAGCGGCACCGCCCGTGACGGAGCGCTGGGGGTACACGATCGACGTGGGGCAGGCGGAGCACGTCACACGGCACGTGTTCGACGCGACCGGGGACGCCGTCGAGGAGGCGGCCGTGCGGAAGGTCGCGGACGCGGTGACCGGGACCGGCGTGTGGCTCAAGGTCTTCGCGGAGCCGTCGGCCGTCGGGCCCTCACTGGGCGCGGGCTGGTGGGTGGACCCGGAGCCGGGTTTCCTCATGACGGCCGGGCTGACCGGCTCCGGCACGACGTCCGGCGACGGCGGCGGGCCTCCGCAGGGGTACCGGCTGCGCAGCTGGTCGCGGGGCGGGGTGGGCCACGCCCTCGTCGTCGCGCCGGACGGCTCCTGGGCGGCCCACGGCCAGGTCGCACCGACCGGCGCGACCGCGGTCCTCGACCGGATCGAGACCGCCCCGGAGCACCGCCGCAGAGGCCTGGGCCGGCTGGTCGTCCGCACCCTCGTCCACACGGCGGTCGCGCAGGGCGCCGTGACGGGAGTCCTGGCCGGCACACCGGACGGCCGGGCCCTGTACGAGTCCCTGGGGTGGCGGGTGGAGGCGCCGCTGACGAGCGCGCGCCACACGGCGGGCTGAGAGGGGCGCCGGGCGGCGAAACCCGACGAGGGCACCGGCCCCGGCTCGGGGGCGCGGTGGCCCCGGCCGGGGCGGACTCCCACCGCTGCGGCCCCCGGCGCACGAGCCCCGGGGGCGGCCGGGGCGGTCGAGCCCGGGAACGCCCGGGCGGTCGCGGGGCGGCCGGGGCGGTCGAGCCCCGAGGTCGCCCGGGCGGTCGGAAAATCCCGCCGGGACCTGCCGCGCAACTGCCAGGATGGGCGCCATGACTGCCACGTACGACACCCCTGTGGTCATCGATCGCCGGGAGGGCCCGTACGGCGAGGTCGTGCTGCGGCGCCACGGCGGGCTGCTGCAGATCATCGCCAACGGATGCTTCCTGATGGACACCTCCGACGGCCGCTCGGAGCGGCTGCTCGTCGACGCCGCGTACGACGCCCTGGACGGGCGCGCGGCGCCGAGCGTGCTGATCGGCGGCCTCGGCGTCGGCTTCTCGCTCGCACACGCCGCCGCGGATCCGCGCTGGGGCCGCATCACCGTCGTCGAGCGCGAGTCGGCCGTCATCGGCTGGCACCGCGACGGACCGCTCTCCGCGCTGTCCTCCGAGGCGCTCGCCGATCCGCGGACGGAAATCCTGGAGGCCGATCTCGTCGCGCACGTCAATGAGATCTCCGCCACGTACGACGCCCTGTGCCTGGACATCGACAACGGACCCGGCTGGACGGTCACCGAGGGCAACGACAGCCTGTACGCCGAGGCCGGACTGGCAAGCTGCGCACGGGCGTTGAGGCCCGGCGGCGTGCTCGCGGTGTGGTCCGCGCAACCCTCTCCGGAATTTGAAGGAACCTTGCGGAATGCCGGATTCCAACGGGTGCGTACCGAAGAGATCCCCGTTGCCCGGGGCGTTCCCGACGTGGTGCACCTCGCGGTAAGGCCTGGATAGCCGAGCCGCGGTGACTGCCCGTACTCTGCTTCCCTGACGCGGATCATTCAAGCGTCAAGCGCAGTCATGGGATCACCCCACGGATTCCGGAAAGCACACTTCAGGGGCGGGCGATGGAGCAGACACACACCTCCCACAACGGCACGGCGGCGACGCCCGGCGCTCAGCGGCGGGTGCTGGTGGTCGAGGACGACCCGACGATCGTCGACGCCATCGCGGCCCGTCTGCGAGCCGAGGGATTCCTGGTGCAGACGGCGGGCGACGGCCCGGCCGCGGTCGACACCGCCGAGGCCTGGCAGCCCGACCTGCTGATCCTCGACATCATGCTGCCCGGCTTCGACGGCCTGGAGGTCTGCCGCCGCGTGCAGGCCCAGCGCCCGGTACCCGTCCTCATGCTCACGGCCCGCGACGACGAGACGGACATGCTGGTCGGCCTCGGCGTCGGTGCCGACGACTACATGACGAAGCCGTTCTCGATGCGCGAGCTGGCCGCCCGGGTGCACGTCCTGCTGCGCCGCGTGGAGCGTGCCGTGGTGGCCGCGTCGACGCCGCGCAGCGGCATCCTGCGCCTCGGCGAGCTGGAGATCGACCACGCCCAGCGCCGGGTCCGGGTCCGCTCCGAGGACGTGCACCTGACGCCCACCGAGTTCGACCTGCTGGTCTGCCTGGCGAACACCCCGCGCGCGGTGCTGTCCCGCGAGCAGCTGCTCGCCGAGGTCTGGGACTGGGCGGACGCCTCCGGGACGCGCACCGTCGACAGCCACATCAAGGCCCTGCGCCGGAAGATCGGCGCCGAGCGCATCCGCACGGTCCACGGCGTGGGCTACGCGCTGGAGACCCCGACTCCCTGAGCCGGGCCGCTGTTCGGGACCTCTTGAGGGGGCGGATGTGATGAGCGGGTTCGGGGCGCGCAAGGGTGCAGGCCCCTGGGGAGGCGTACGGCCCTTCTCGATCAAGACGAAGCTCGGCACGCTGGTCGTGGTCTCCGTCCTCATCACCACCGGCCTGCTCATGATCGCGGTGCGCACCGAGACCGAGCTGCGCTTCATCACCGTCTTCTCGATGATCGCCACCCTGCTGATCACGCAGTTCGTGGCGCATTCGCTCACCGCCCCGCTGGACGAGATGAACACGGTCGCCCGGTCCATCTCGCACGGCGACTACACGCGCCGGGTGAGCGACGGCCGCCGGGACGAGCTGGGCGACCTGGCCCAGACGATCAACCTCATGGCGGACGAGCTGGAGGCCCAGGACCGCCAGCGCAAGGAACTCGTGGCCAATGTCTCCCACGAGCTGCGCACCCCCATCGCCGGCCTGCGCGCGGTCCTGGAGAACGTGGTCGACGGCGTCTCGGCCGCCGACCCCGAGACGATGCGCACGGCCCTGAAGCAGACCGAGCGCCTCGGCCGCCTGGTGGAGACCCTGCTCGACCTCTCCCGGCTCGACAACGGCGTCGTGCCGCTGAAGAAGCGCCGCTTCGAGGTCTGGCCGTACCTGTCCGGCGTCCTCAAGGAGGCCAACATGGTAGCCTCCGCGCGCGCGGGCATCGCCTCCGGCTCCGGCAGCCACACCCGCACGGACGTCCACCTGCACCTGGACGTGTCCCCGCCCGAGCTGACCGCCCACGCGGACCCCGAGCGGATCCACCAGGTCGTCGCCAACCTCATCGACAACGCGGTCAAGCACAGCCCGCCGCACGGCCGGGTGACGGTGAAGGCCCGCCGGGGCGTCTCCCCCGAGTCGCTGGACCTGGAGGTCCTCGACGAGGGCCCCGGCATCCCGAAGTCGGAGTGGCACCGGGTCTTCGAGCGGTTCAACCGCGGTGGCGTCCCCTCGCCGCACGGCCCGGGCAGCGACGGCGGTACGGGCCTGGGGCTCGCCATCGCCCGCTGGGCGGTCGATCTGCACGGCGGCCGGATCGGAGTGGCCGAATCCCAGCGGGGCTGCCGGATCCAGGTCACCCTTCCGGGCCTGTCTTCACTGCCGAGTTGACGTAGGGTTCGAACCGGAGCCACAAGATCCACCTCTGTCCGCACTGGCGGACACGTGTGAGCAGGCAGGGGCCCGCGTCCGCAAGGCCGTGCGGCCGGGCCGACGTACCCGCTCCGAAGCGGAACCACGCTTGTTTCCCGCCATTTCCAGCCCCGAAACACGCTTTCCGATGTGACTTACGCGACGATGACCAGCCCGGCCTGACCTTCTCGGCCGGGGAGGCGTAGCCTTTATTCCCGCTGTCCATCACCTTGTGAAGCGGAAGAGGGCGGTTGCCGCCGTGTCGCCACAGTCCCCCAGTAACTCGAGCATCTCGACCGACGACCAAGCCGGGAAGAACCCGGCTGCGGCGTTCGGTCCCAATGAGTGGCTCGTCGACGAGATCTATCAGCAGTACCTCCAGGACCCGAACTCGGTAGACCGAGCCTGGTGGGACTTCTTCGCCGATTACAAGCCGGGCGGCGCGACCGCCACGGCTGCGGCGGGTACTGCGGCCACGGGGGCCGCAGGCACCAGCGCATCGGCTCCGGCCGCGCCTGCCGCCCCGGCGCAGGCCGCGCCCGCGGCACCCGCGGCTCCGGCCCAGGCCGCACCGGCCCAGGCCGCCCCTGCGGCCCCCGCCGCAGCTCCGGCCGCTCCGGCGGCCCCGAAGCCCGCTGCCGCCGCCCCGGCTCCCGCCAAGGCCGCTCCGGCCGCCGCGAAGCCGAAGGCCGCACCGGCCACCGAGGCCCCCGAAGGCCCCGAGTACGTGACGCTGCGCGGCCCCGCCGGCGCCGTCGCGAAGAACATGAACGCCTCCCTGGAGCTGCCCACGGCCACGTCCGTGCGCGCGGTCCCGGTGAAGCTGCTGTTCGACAACCGCATCGTCATCAACAACCACCTGAAGCGCGCCCGGGGCGGGAAGATCTCCTTCACCCACCTCATCGGCTACGCGATGGTGCAGGCCATCAAGGCCATGCCGTCGATGAACTGGCACTACACGGAGAAGGACGGGAAGCCCACCCTCGTCAAGCCGCCGCACGTCAACTTCGGCCTCGCCATCGACCTGGTGAAGCCCAACGGCGACCGCCAGCTGGTCGTCGCGGGCATCAAGAAGGCCGAGACGCTGAACTTCTTCGAGTTCTGGCAGGCCTACGAGGACATCGTCCGCCGCGCCCGCGACGGCAAGCTGACGATGGACGACTTCACCGGGGTCACGGTCTCGCTGACCAACCCCGGCGGCCTCGGCACCGTCCACTCGGTCCCGCGCCTGATGCCCGGACAGTCGGTCATCATGGGCGTCGGCTCCATGGACTACCCCGCGGAGTTCCAGGGCACCTCCCAGGACACCCTGAACAAGCTCGGCATCTCGAAGGTCATGACGCTCACGTCGACCTACGACCACCGGGTCATCCAGGGCGCCGCCTCCGGCGAGTTCCTGCGGATCGTCGCGAACCTGCTGCTCGGCGAGAACGGCTTCTTCGACGAGATCTTCGAGGCGCTGCGCATCCCCTACGAGCCGGTCCGCTGGCTCAAGGACATCGACGCCTCGCACGACGACGACGTCACCAAGGCGGCGCGGGTCTTCGAGCTGATCCACTCCTACCGGGTCCGCGGCCACGTCATGGCCGACACCGACCCGCTGGAGTACCGCCAGCGCAAGCACCCCGACCTGGACATCACCGAGCACGGCCTCACGCTCTGGGACCTGGAGCGCGAGTTCGCCGTCGGCGGCTTCGCCGGCAAGTCCCTGATGAAGCTGCGCGACATCCTCGGCGTGCTGCGCGACTCGTACTGCCGCACCACCGGTGTCGAGTTCATGCACATCCAGGACCCCAAGCAGCGCAGGTGGATCCAGGACCGCATCGAGCGCTCGCACACCAAGCCGGAGCGCGAGGAGCAGCTGCGCATCCTGCGCCGGCTGAACGCGGCGGAGGCCTTCGAGACCTTCCTGCAGACGAAGTACGTCGGCCAGAAGCGCTTCTCCCTGGAGGGCGGCGAGTCCGTCATCCCGCTGCTCGACGCGGTGCTCGACTCGGCCGCCGAGTCGCGCCTGGACGAGGTCGTCATCGGCATGGCCCACCGCGGCCGGCTGAACGTCCTCGCCAACATCGTCGGCAAGTCGTACGCGCAGATCTTCCGCGAGTTCGAGGGCAACCTCGACCCGAAGTCGATGCACGGCTCCGGCGACGTGAAGTACCACCTGGGCGCCGAGGGCACCTTCACCGGCCTCGACGGCGAGCAGATCAAGGTCTCGCTGGCCGCGAACCCCTCGCACCTGGAGGCGGTCGACCCGATCCTCGAGGGCATCGCCCGCGCCAAGCAGGACATCATCAACAAGGGCGGCACGGACTTCACGGTCCTGCCGGTCGCCCTGCACGGTGACGCGGCCTTCGCCGGCCAGGGCGTCGTGGCCGAGACGCTCAACATGTCCCAGCTGCGCGGCTACCGCACCGGCGGCACGGTTCACGTCGTCATCAACAACCAGGTCGGCTTCACCGCCGCCCCGGAGTCCTCGCGCTCCTCGATGTACGCCACCGACGTGGCCCGCATGATCGAGGCGCCGATCTTCCACGTGAACGGCGACGACCCCGAGGCCGTCGTCCGCGTCGCTCGCCTGGCCTTCGAGTTCCGCCAGGCGTTCAACAAGGACGTCGTCATCGACCTCATCTGCTACCGCCGCCGCGGTCACAACGAGTCGGACAACCCGGCCTTCACCCAGCCGCTGATGTACGACCTGATCGACAAGAAGCGCTCGGTGCGCAAGCTCTACACCGAGTCCCTCATCGGTCGCGGGGACATCACCCTGGAGGAGGCCGAGCAGGCGCTGCAGGACTACCAGGGCCAGCTGGAGAAGGTCTTCACGGAGGTCCGTGAGGCCACGTCGCAGCCGGGCGAGGCGCCCGTCTCCGACCCGCAGGCCCAGTTCCCGGTCGCCGTGAACACCGCGGTCTCCGCGGAGGTCGTCAAGCGGATCGCCGAGTCCCAGGTCAACATCCCCGACCGCGTCACCGTCCACCCGCGTCTGCTGCCCCAGCTGCAGCGCCGCGCGTCGATGGTCGAGGACGGCACGATCGACTGGGGCATGGGCGAGACGCTCGCGATCGGCTCCCTGCTCCTGGAGGGCACCCCGGTCCGCCTCTCCGGCCAGGACTCCCGCCGCGGCACCTTCGGCCAGCGCCACGCGGTCCTCATCGACCGCGAGACGGGCGAGGACTTCACGCCGCTGCTGTACCTGTCCGAGGACCAGGCCCGCTACAACGTCTACGACTCGCTGCTCAGCGAGTACGCGGCGATGGGCTTCGAGTACGGCTACTCGCTGGCCCGCCCCGAGGCGCTGGTGATGTGGGAGGCGCAGTTCGGCGACTTCGTCAACGGCGCGCAGACGGTCGTGGACGAGTTCATCTCGTCGGCGGAGCAGAAGTGGGCCCAGACGTCGGGCGTCACCCTGCTCCTCCCGCACGGTTACGAGGGCCAGGGCCCGGACCACTCGTCCGCCCGCCCGGAGCGCTTCCTCCAGATGTGCGCGCAGAACAACATGACGGTCGCCATGCCGACGCTCCCGTCGAACTACTTCCACCTCCTGCGGTGGCAGGTGCACAACCCGCACCACAAGCCGCTGGTGGTCTTCACGCCGAAGTCGATGCTGCGCCTGAAGGCGGCGGCGTCGAAGGCGGAGGAGTTCACGACGGGCCAGTTCCGTCCGGTCATCGGCGACGCGTCCGTGGACCCGGCCTCGGTCCGCAAGGTCGTCTTCTGCGCCGGAAAGGTCTACTACGACCTGGAGGCGGAGCGCACCAAGCGCGGTGTCACGGACACGGCCATCATCCGCATCGAGCGCCTGTACCCGCTGCCGGGTGCCGAGCTCCAGGCGGAGATCGCCAAGTACCCGAACGCCGAGAAGTACCTGTGGGCCCAGGAGGAGCCGGCGAACCAGGGCGCATGGCCCTTCATCGCCCTCAACCTGATCGACCACCTGGACCTGGCGGTCGGCGCGGACGTCCCGCACGGCGAGCGGCTGCGGCGCATCTCGCGTCCGCACTCGTCCTCCCCGGCGGTGGGTTCGGCCAAGCGCCACCAGGCGGAGCAGGAGCAGCTGGTGCGCGAGGTGTTCGAGGCGTGAGCCGCTGAGCACCCCCGAGCGACCGAGGACCGGCCCCACCGCCCTGCCAGGCGGTGGGGCCGGTCCCGTTCGCCGGGGCGTCCGACGCGGTACGGGACGGCCGTCGCGGGCCGCATAACCTTGAGGGGTACGGCCCCCGGCCGGCCGCGGCCGGCCCCGTCCCAGGAGAGCATCCGTGTACTTCACCGACCGTGGCATCGAGGAACTGGAGAAGCGGCGCGGCGAGGAGGAGGTCACCTTCGAGTGGCTCGCCGAGCAGCTGCGTACGTTCGTCGATCTCAACCCGGACTTCGAGGTGCCGGTCGAGCGGCTCGCCACGTGGCTGGCGCGGCTGGACGACGAGGACGACGAGGAGTAGGCCCGGGAAGGCCGCCGGCCGGCGGGCGGGTCAGGCGCGGGCGCGGACGCGGTCGTAGACGAGGCCCAGGGCGCCGCGGACCAGCAGCAGGGTGCCCGACACCGTCCAGCCGCCGCTGCGGCGCCGGAGGCCGTAGGCGGTCAGCGGCAGGCCCACGGCCAGTTGCAGGACGGCGAGGGCGCGGGCCCGCGGGCCCCGGATCCAGGGGCCCAGGCCGGTGTCCTCGACGACGTCGAGTTCCGCGTGGACGGCCTCGCGCCAGCCGGACCAGGTGACCGGTCGGGCGCCCGGCAGCGCCCCGGCGGCCTCCTTCAGCCGGTGGGCGGGGGCACCGGGGACCAGCCCGTCCGGCAGGGAGACCCCGGCGCTCATCAGGACGGCGAGCAGACCGCGCACGCGTGCCCCGGCGTCGGCCACCGGGTCGGGCCGCGTCAGCCGTTCGAGAGCCTGCATGTCGAGGACCGGGTCGAGGCCGAGGCGCGCGGCGAAGGTCCGCATCGCCTCGTCCTCGCCGACCGGGGTGCCGTTCGCCAGCCACTCGTAGCCGACGGGGCGGCGGAATCCCGAGGCCAGGGTGTATCCGCTGCGGTCGGTGTCCCACCAGAGGGCGAGTACGGGCCACGGCGCGCCGACGGCGAGGGCCGCGGCCCATCCGGTGACCACTCGGTCGACGGGCTCCGTGCCGTCGGCCCAGGGGCTGCCCTCGGGGACCAGCGCGCTCCATTCGCGGCCCGCCGCGACGACCTCCATCCGCTCCCGCAGCAGCTGTGCGGCGGGGCCGACGGTGCCGGGGTCGGCCCGGCAGAGCAGCAGGGCACCGGCGGACGCGGCCGTGGGCTCGTCGGGAGTGGTCGGCATGGACATACGTTAGAGCGATTTACCCCCCGCCTGCCCCTTTTGTTCCTTCCGTCGCTCTCGACACGGGTGTCTTGACTTTCCGTATCCGCGATATATCGTGTTGTGCGGAAGACGCGATATGGCGTGTCGTGTCCCGACCGGCCGAGGAGGTCGCACCATGCCCGAGTGGTCCGTCGCAGAGCCGAGGAAGCTCACGTTCGACGACCCCGTGACGGAGCTCCACGTGCGCATCGTCAACGGAACGGTGAACGTCGTGGGCACCGACGAGGGTTCCGCCCGGCTGGAGGTCTCCGAGCTGACGGGCCCGCCCCTCGTGGTGACCCGGACGGGCGGCACCCTGACGGTCGCGTACGAGGACCTTCCCTGGAAGGGCTTCCTCAAGTGGCTCGACGGCAAGGGCTGGCGCCGGGACGCGGTCGTCTCGCTGGCCGTGCCGGCCGGCACCCGGATCGAGGTGGGCGTGGTGGGCGCCGCCGCCGTGGTCTCCGGCACGGAGGGCAGGGTCGAGGTCAGGGGCGTCTCCGGCGACACGACACTCGTCGGTGTCTCGGGCCCCGTCCGCGTCAGCACCGTCTCCGGGAACCTGGAGGCGCAGGCCGTCACGGGCGACCTGCGCTACAACTCCGTCTCCGGCGACCTGACGGTCGTGGAGGGCGCCGGCTCGTGCGTGCGGGCGGAGTCCGTGAGCGGCTCGATGATCGTGGACCTGGACGCCACGGGCACGGCGACGGACGTCCACCTGTCGAACGTCTCGGGTGAGATAGCCATCCGGCTTCCGCACCCGGCGGACGCGGAGGTGGAGGCGAACACCGCGAGCGGCACGGTCTCCAACGCCTTCGAGGACCTGCGGGTCAGCGGGCAGTGGGGCGCCAAGAAGATCACCGGCAGGCTGGGCGCGGGCAACGGCAGGCTGCGGGCGGTGACCGCCTCCGGCTCCATCGCCCTGCTGAGGCGGCCTCCGGCGGAGGACGAGCCGCCGACCGACGGACCGACCGACAAGAAGGTGCTCTGAGATGCCCCCCGTCTTCGCTCACGGCCGCCTGCGGCTCTACCTGCTCAAGCTGCTGGACGAGGCCCCCCGCCACGGGTACGAGGTGATCCGCCTCCTCGAAGAGCGCTTCCAGGGTCTGTACGCGCCGTCGGCCGGCACCGTCTATCCGCGGCTGGCCAAACTGGAGGCCGAGGGACTCGTCACCCACACCACCGAGGGCGGCCGCAAGGTGTACGCGATCACGGACGCGGGCCGCGCCGAACTGGCCGACCGCAGCGGCGAGCTGGCCGACCTGGAGCTGGAGATCCGCGAGTCGGTCGCCGAGCTCGCGGCCGAGATCCGTGCCGACGTGCGGGGTGCCGCGGGTGATCTGCGGCGCGAGATGCGGGCGGCGGCCAAGGAGGCCCGGAGCCGGCCCCGGGGCGACTCCGCAGCGGGCGAACAGCACGGCCACGCGGGCGGCTTCGGGACCACGGGTGCCTCCGGGGACTTCGGCGAGAAGGAGGCGTGGCGGCTCGCGAAGGAGGAGATGCGGCGGGTCAAGCAGGAGTGGAAGGAGCAGGCCCGGCGCGCGAAGGACGAGAGCCGGCGCGCCCGCGACGAGGCCCAGCGGGCCCGACGCCAGGCCAAGGAGGCGCAGGAGAAGGTCCGCGCCCAGGCGCAGGAGGAGATGCAGCGCATGGCCAGGCGGGTCCAGGAGCAGGTCCAGGACCACTTCGCCCGCGGCGACTGGCCCACCGGTGTGCGCGAGGGGCTCAGCGAACTGGCCAAGGAGTTCGGCGACTTCGGCAAGGACTTCGGCAAGGGCGCCCCCGGCAGGGAGCACGGCTTCGGCCGCGCGGGCACGGCGCCCGCCTCCGGACCGGAGCCCGAGTACACGGTCACGCGGGACGACTTCCCCGCCGGGTACGAACCGTCCTGGACCCACGAGGACTCCACGGGTGACCCCGCCCGCGACCTCGACCGCCTCCTGGACCGCTTCCGCGACGACATCCGCGACGCGGCCCGCGACCACGGGGTGACCGAGGATCAGCTCCGCCAGGCGCGCCACCACCTGTCGTCGGCGGCAGCACACATCGGCGCGGCACTCCGCATCCCGAAGCCCTGACCGGGCCTCGGGCCCGAGGTGGGGCGGGGGCCCGACCCACGGGGCCCGGCACGGCGGGGGTTGATGCGGGGCGAGGGCCCGGTGCGGGGCGCGGCCCGGTGCCGGGTTCTGCGCCGGCCGGAGGCGGGGCCGGGCGCTGGACGGCCGCCCCGCGCCGGACGACGCCCCCGCTGCCGGACGGCCGCCCCGGGCGTCCGTACCTCCGCGGTCCGGGCCGGGCGTTCACCCCGCTTCCGCAGCACTGCCTCCCCAGAGCACGCGCCGTACGCCCTCGTAGGTCACTCCGTGGTCGGCGAGCACCTCGGCGGGGACGCCGGGGCGTGCCGTCAGGGCGAGGAGCAGGTGCTCGTCACCGATGTGCCGGTCCCGATGCGCGACCGCGACGCGCAGGGACTCGGTGAGCAGATCCTTGGCGCCGCGGGCGAAGGGGCGCCGCCCGGACCGGCGACCGCTCGTGTCCCCGCCGCCCGCCAGGGCGCCGGTGCCGTGCGTCTCCTCGACCCGGGAGACGATCTCGGTGAGGTCGATGCCGAGCCCGGAGAGGGCGTCGGCGTCGGCGCGGGACAGTCCCCCGCGGCGGCGGGCCTCGGCGAGGTCGCGGGCCACCGAGGCGCGACCCCCGGCCGGCCCGAGCGACGACAGGGCGAACGAACCGCGGCTGCCTTCCCGGTCGAGCAGGGCGAGCAGCATGTGCGCCTCCTCGACCCGTGCGTCCCCCGTCCGTTCGCAGTGCTCGACGGCCCCCGTGACCACGGCGCGGGCGTCCTTGGTGAATCGCTCGAACATCACTGCCTCCCGTACTTCTTGTGCACGGCCTGCCTGCTCACGCCGAGTTCCGCGGCGATCTCCTGCCACGACCAGCCCTGATTGCGCGCACTGCGCACCTGCACGGCCTCCAGTTGCTCCAGCAGCCTCCGCAGCGCGGAGACGGCCCGCAGGCCGACCCGCGGATCGCGGTCGCCCGCGCGCTCGGCGAGATCCGTTGCTTCGGTCATGACGTCAACTTACGTTGACAGGATCGACTCTGTCAACCATGGTTGACGACAGCCGCCGGGGGTGGCCCGGCCCCCTCGGACACGACGACGGCGGGCCCGGAGAGTCCGGACCCGCCGTGCGGCGAAGCGGTGGCAGTGCGAGGCGGCGGTCAGCCGGTGGTCAGGACGACCTTGCCGAACTGGTCGCCCGACGCGATGCGTTCGAAGCCCTCGCGGGCCCGGTCGAGCGGCAGGACGTCGTCGATGACGGGCCGTACACCGGTCGCGGCGCAGAAGGACAGCAGGTCCTCCAGCTCGTCCTTGGTCCCCATGGTGGAACCGACGACCTTGAGTTCGAGGAAGAAGATCCGGGTCAGCTCGGCATGGGAGGGACGGTCCCCGCTGGTGGCGCCGGAGATGACGAGCGTGCCGCCGGGACGCAGGGACTTGACGGAGTGGGACCAGGTGGCCGCCCCCACCGTCTCGATGACGGCGTCGACCCGCTGCGGCAGCCGCGCACCGGACTCCAGGGCCTCGACGGCGCCCAGCTCGACGGCACGCTTGCGCTTGGCCTCATCGCGGCTGGTGGCGAAGACACGCAGGCCGGCGGCCTTGCCCAGCACGATCGCGGCGGTGGCGACACCCCCGCCGGCGCCCTGGACGAGAACCGAGTCGCCGGGCCGTACACCCGCGTTGGTGAAGAGCATGCGGTAGGCCGTCAGCCAGGC
Source organism: Streptomyces sp. NPDC026417 (assembly GCF_055567695.1). Classification (NCBI taxonomy): domain Bacteria; kingdom Bacillati; phylum Actinomycetota; class Actinomycetes; order Kitasatosporales; family Streptomycetaceae; genus Streptomyces; species Streptomyces sp. NPDC026417. Next base: position 109,999 of record NZ_JBVHPY010000005.1, on the reverse strand, counting down.
CGTCGGCAGGCAGGCGGCCTCCTCGAAGGAGAGCTCCTCGGGCTTGGGCAGCACGTTCCACGTGGGGACGGAGACCTGCTCGGCGAACGTGCCCTGATAGCGCTCGGTGAGGATGGAGCGGGGCTCGTCCGGTCCGACGCCGTGGCCGCTCTGCCCGATGACGGAGTGCAGGACGACCTCGTTGCCGTCCTGGTCGACGCCGGCGGCGTCGCAGCCGAGGATCATCGGCAGCTTGTCCTCGGAGAGGCCGACTCCGCGCAGCGACCACAGGTCGTGATGGTTGAGGGAGGCGGCCCTGACGTTCACGGTCGTCCAGCCGGGCCTCTGCTCGGGGGCCGGGCGCTCCCCCAACTCCAGGCCGGAGAGCGGCTGGTCACGGTCGATTCGGGCGGCGTAGGCAGCGAACATGACCATGACGATAGGCTCCGCCCCTCCCCGACGGAACCAGGTCCCTCTGTGACACGCGTCCCGTCCCCCGGCCACCGGCACGGGTTTCCGGCCCGTCCGGCGCTCGAGACGAGCGCGCAGCGCGACGGGGGTCCGGGGCGGAGTCCCCGGGGACGGGACGGGCAGGGGCGCAGGGGACGGGACACCACCCGCTCGGCCCACTGCCCAGGTAAAAACTTTGACCACAGTGCGGGAAAACAGGCCGGCCCCGCCGGGACGCATCCCGACGGGGCCGTATGAAGCCCGCGACTCAGCGGCGAGCCACACCCTCCGCCCGAGCGGCAGCGGCCACCGCGGCCGTCACCGCCGGCGCCACCCGCTCGTCGAACGGCGAGGGGATCACGTAGTCCGCTGCGAGGTCGTCCCCGACGACCGCGGCCAGCGCCTCGGCCGCCGCGATCTTCATCGTCTCCGTGATCCGGGACGCCCGGACCTGGAGCGCACCGGCGAAGATGCCCGGGAAGGCCAGCACGTTGTTGATCTGGTTCGGGAAGTCGGACCGGCCGGTCGCCACGACGGCCGCGTACTTGTGCGCGACCTCCGGGTGCACCTCGGGATCCGGGTTGGCCATGGCGAAGACGAACGCGCCCTCGGCCATCGACGCCACCGCCGGCTCCGGCACCGTACCGCCGGAGACGCCGATGAAGACGTCCGCGCCCGCGAGCGCGGTCTCCAGCGAACCGGAGATGCCCGCCTTGTTGGTGATCTCGGCGAGCTCCCGCTTGACCGGCGTGAGGTCGTCCCGGTCCCGCGACACGATGCCCTTGCGGTCCGCGACCGCGACGTCGCCGAGCCCCGCCTCCAGCAGGAACTTGGCGATGGCGACCCCGGCCGCACCGGCGCCCGAGATCACCGCGCGCAGCTCGCCGAGCGAGCGCCCGGTCAGCCGGGCGGCGTTGCGCAGCGCGGCGAGCGTGACGACCGCCGTGCCGTGCTGGTCGTCGTGGAAGACCGGGATGTCCAGGCGCTCCTGGAGCTGCCGCTCGATCTCGAAGCACCGCGGTGCCGAGATGTCCTCCAGGTTGATGCCGCCGAACGAGGGCGCGAGCCGGACGACGGTCTCGACGATCTCGTCGACGCCCGTGCAGTCGAGCGCGATCGGCACCGCGTCGACGCCGCCGAACTGCTTGAAGAGGATGGCCTTGCCCTCCATGACGGGGAGCGAGGCCTCCGGACCGATGTCGCCGAGTCCGAGCACGGCCGTGCCGTCGGTCACGACGGCGACGACGGACGACTTCCATGTGTAGTCGTGGACCAGTTCCGGCTGCTCGGCGATGGCGCTGCACACTTTCGCCACGCCGGGCGTGTAAGCCAGGGACAGGTCGTCCTTGTCACGGACGGGCACGGTGGCCTGCACGGCCATCTTGCCGCCACGGTGCAGCGCGAATGCCGGGTCGAAGGAATCGAGGGGCTCCGCCCCTCCTTCCTGATCCGTACTGCTGTCGCTGCGAGGATTGACGATCTCCGCTGCCACTTTGTTTTACCCCTTAAGTCTTCAAGGTTTGAGGGTGACCACTCCTGGTTGAGGCGTGGGCGGGCACCGCGTATGCCCTGCCGCCGTGGTTGCGTACGGGCGGATACGCGACGGGCGCGCCGCACACGCGCCCTGAGCCCCGGATGAGGGGTGTAAGGAACCTTCTTACCCGACGGACCAGGTCGCGGACGAGTCCATAGTGCGAAGGTCACACGCGCGTGACATGACTCATGCCCGCATGTGTGGACAAGTCCTCGATTGGTCCTCAAGCCGCACAAGTGCGCAGAAGCGGTCGCTCGCAGCCTTCGATGCGCCGAAGATCTTCCGGCCGGAACAGGGGATTCCCGCACAAGATCCGGCCCTGAGGGACCGGCAGGGTGAGGTTCGGGTGTGACCCGTTATCCGATTTTGACATAGCGAGTCCCCTGAATGCGCAAGTCCGAATGGCAAGATGCCGTCATCACACGAGGTCGCGACACTCGAAGGTGTGTGTTCTCGTCGACCCATCGGCAACTCCCTCATCCGCCGGAGGAACCCACCATGACCGCAAGCTCCACCCGTCGTACCCCCGCCGCCCGGTCCCGGATAGCAGCGGTCGGTGCGATCGCGGTCGCCGGCGCCCTGCTGCTCACCGGCTGCGGTGACCAGACCAAGGACAAGGGGTCGGAAAGCACGAACACCAGCACCGCCCCGCTGGCTGACAAGCTCCCCAAGGCCATCCGCGACAAGGGCGAGATCAAGGTCGGCTCGGACATCGCGTACGCGCCGGTCGAGTTCAAGGACGACTCCGGCAAGACCGTGGGCATCGACCCCGACCTCGCCGACGCTCTGGGCAAGCAGCTCGGCGTGAAGTTCGTGTTCGAGAACGGCACGTTCGACACCCTGCTCACCGGTCTGCGCTCCAAGCGCTACGACATGGCGATGTCGGCCATGACGGACACCAAGGACCGTCAGGAGGGCATCGACTCCGACACCGGCAAGAAGGTCGGCGAGGGCGTCGACTTCATCGACTACTTCACCGCCGGTGTCTCCATCTACACGCCCAAGGGCAAGACCCAGGGCATCAAGACCTGGTCCGACCTGTGCGGCAAGAAGATCGCCCTGCAGCGCGGCACGGTCTCCGAGGACCTCGCCAAGGCCGAGTCCAAGAAGTGCACCGGTGGCAAGAAGATCACCATCGAGGCCTACGACAACGACCAGCAGGCCCAGACCCGGCTGCGCGCCGGCGGTGCCGACGCCGGTTCCTCCGACTTCCCGGTGGCCGCGTACGCGGTGAAGACCTCGGGCGGCGGCAAGGACTTCGAGATCGTCGGCGACCAGGTCGAGGCCGCTCCGTACGGCATTGCGGTGGCCAAGGGCAACACGCAGCTGCGGGACGCTCTCCAGGCCGCGCTCGACGCGATCATCAAGGACGGCTCGTACGACAAGGTCATCTCCAAGTGGGGCGTCGACGCCGGAGCGGTGAAGTCGGCCGAGATCAACGGCGGCAAGTGACCGCGACTCCAGCGGCGCTGAAAGGCAACATCCGTGACTGTTGACATCGACAAAACGACGGGCCCCGAGGACACTCCCCCGGCCGGACCGGAAGCCATCAAGGCCATCCCGGTCCGGCACTACGGGCGGTACGTCTCGGCCGTCATCGCGATCGCGATCTTCGTCTCGATCATCTACGCGTTCGGTCAAGGCAAGATCAACTGGAACGCCGTACCGGACTACTTCTTCGACGACCGCATCCTCACGGGCGTCGGCAAGACGCTCCTGCTGACGGTGCTGTCCATGGTGATCGGCATCGTCGGCGGCATCATGCTGGCCGTGATGCGGCTGTCGAAGAACCCGGTGACGTCGTCCATCGCGTGGTTCTACATCTGGTTCTTCCGCGGCACCCCGGTCCTGGTCCAGCTCATCATCTGGTTCAACCTGGGCCTGGTCTTCGAGTACATCAACCTCGGTCCGATCTACAAGGACTACTGGTCCAGCTTCATGACGCCGCTGCTGACGGCGCTCCTGGGCCTGGGCCTGAACGAGGCCGCGTACATGGCGGAGATCTGCCGCGCCGGTCTGCTCTCGGTCGACGAGGGCCAGACCGAGGCCTCGCACGCACTCGGCATGAGCCACAACAAGACGCTGCGCCGGATCGTGATCCCGCAGGCGATGCGCGTGATCGTGCCGCCGACGGGCAACGAGGTCATCAACATGCTGAAGACCACCTCGCTGGTGTCGGTGGTCCAGTATCCGGAGCTCTTCCGGTACGCCCAGGACATCGGCCAGACCTCGGGCGCCCCGGTGGAGATGCTCTTCCTGGCCGCCGCCTGGTACCTGATCATGACCTCGGTCCTCAGCATCGGGCAGTACTACGTCGAGCGGTACTACGCACGCGGCTCCAGCCGCAGCCTGCCCGACACACCGTTCCAGAAGATCAAGGCCAACATCTCGTCGCTGGGCCGCCCGAAGGGAGGCGCGGCATGACCGCCAACGTGACCAAGACGGACGCCACCACGCCGATGGTGAAGTCCGAGGGTGTCCACAAGTCCTTCGGCCCGGTGGAAGTCCTCAAGGGCATCGACCTGGAGGTGAAGTCCGGCGAGGTCTTCTGCCTCATCGGTCCCTCCGGCTCCGGCAAGTCGACCTTCCTGCGGTGCATCAACCACCTGGAGAAGGTCAACGCCGGGCGGTTGTACGTCGACGGGGAGCTGGTCGGCTACCGCCAGAAGGGCGACAAGCTGTACGAGCTGAAGGACAGCGAGGTCGCACTGAAGCGCCGGGACATCGGCATGGTCTTCCAGCGCTTCAACCTGTTCCCGCACATGACGGCGCTGGAGAACGTCATGGAGGCGCCGGTCCAGGTCAAGGGCGTCAGCAGGGCCCAGGCGCGGGAACGCGCGGGCCAGCTGCTGGAGCGCGTCGGGCTCGCGGACAAGGCGGGCAACTACCCGTCGCAGCTGTCCGGCGGCCAGCAGCAGCGTGTCGCCATCGCCCGTGCGCTGGCGATGGACCCGAAGCTGATGCTCTTCGACGAGCCGACGTCGGCGCTCGACCCGGAGCTGGTCGGCGACGTCCTCGACGTCATGCGCGACCTGGCCGAGTCCGGCATGACCATGGTCGTCGTCACGCACGAGATGGGCTTCGCCCGGGAGGTCGGCGACTCGCTGGTCTTCATGGACGGCGGTGTGGTGGTCGAGTCCGGCAACCCGCGCGACGTCCTGACGAACCCGCAGCAGGAGCGGACGCAGTCCTTCCTGTCGAAGGTGCTCTGACCGCTCCACGCGGACCGGTCGACCGGTGAAAGGGGCGGTACGGAACTCTCCGTACCGCCCCTTCCGCGCGCCCTGAGGGCGGCCCCGCCGGGGGCCTACTTCAGCGCGAGGACCAGCGCGTCGGACGGCGAACGCCACACCGGTCGCGCCTCCGCGAAGCCCTTCTCCCGCAGCACGCGCGCATGCCAGTCGGCGGACGGTGTCTCCCCGTCGGCGTGCTCGCCGTAGATCTCGAAGCGGCGGGCGGTCGGTCCGGCGAGGACGGGGTCCCCGGCCGCCAGCTCCCACCACTGCGCCCAGTCGAGGGCGCCGTCCCGCCTGGCCCGGTCCATGCGGGCGTGCCGCCGGGCGCGGTCCGCCGCGTTGATCCGCGGCGTCGTCTCGTCGATCATGTGGTCGGCGTTCATGAAGACACCGCCGTCGCGGACGAGTTCCGCGATCTGGCCGTAGAGGACCGCGAGGGGCTCGCAGTGCAGCCAGTGCAGGGCCGTCGCGGTCAGGACGGCGTCGTACGACCCGTCCGGCAGGGCCGCCGTCCAGGCGGGGTCCTTCAGGTCCGCCTCGACGAAGGCGACCCGCTCGTCCCCGCCGAACGTGCCCCGGGCGATGGTGAGCAGGGCGGGGTCCAGGTCGACGCCGGTACTGCGGGCGTCCGGGAACCGGTCCAGCAGCCGGGCGGTGACGGTGCCCGTGCCGCAGGCGAGGTCGAGGACGCGGGGCGCTGTGCCGACGAGGGCCTCCACCATGTCGAGCATCACGCGGAAGCGCTCCTCCCGGTCCGGCATGTACCACTCCTGCTGCCGGTCCCAGCTCCGCTGCCAGGCCTGCCAGTCCGTTCCGGCCGTCGTGCCGTCCGTTCCGGTCGCGCTCGTCATGGCAGCTCCCTCTCCGCTCCACTGCGTAATACCCTGTAACCACCGTCATCTGTTACCCGACCGCAGCCACGACGATAGAGCGCCCCAGTAAGGACTACAAGTGGAACTGGCCTATTACTCGGACTACGCGGTACGCCTCGTCAACAGCGAGGAGCCGGCCCGGGGCAAGGACGCGCTCACCTCGGTCGAGGCCATCCGCGACCTCTTCGCCGGCAACGCGTCGGCCGCCCGGCGCGCCACGGACGCGGACGTCACCCGCTTCCGGTCGGTCCGCGGCCGGCTGCGCGCGGTCTTCGAGGCGGCGGACACCGGTGACGAGACCCTCGCCGTGGACCTGCTGAACTCGCTGCTCCTGGAGTTCCCGGTGAGCCCGCAGATCTCGGGCCACGACTACCGCGACGACAACGGACGCCCGCTGTGGCACATGCACCTCGCGGACCACCCGTCGAACGTGACCGCGGGCTACGCGGCGATCGCCGCGATGGGGCTGGCGTTCCACCTCACCGAGTACGGCGTCGACCGCCTCGGCCTCTGCGAGGCCGCACCCTGCCGCAACGCCTACCTGGACACCTCGACCAACCGCTCCCGGCGCTACTGCTCCGACCGCTGCGCCACCCGGGCCAACGTCGCCGCCTACCGCGCCCGCAAGCGCCTGGAGGCGGACCGGCCGGAGAGCACGGGCCTGGCGGCGGAGAGCGCCCAGCGGACGAGCGCGAACGGCGACCGCTGACCGTCGCGGAGCGGCCGGTAGCGCGCCCGCACCCGCCCCAGCACGAGGTCCTCGGGCACGGTGCCGTAGTCGGTGCTGTCCCCGCCGGCGAAGGCGTTGTCGCCGAGCACCCACCAGCCGCCCTCGCGCCGCTCGACCGCGCGCTTGACGACGAGCAGGTCCTGCTGGAACGGATGGCGCAGCACGACGACGTCTCCGTGCCGCACGCGCGCCCCGTACTGCACGACGAGGCGGTCGCCGTGGTGGAGCGTGGGCACCATCGACGGACCCGTCACCTCGGCCACCCCGAAGGGCAGCAGAGCCCTCCCGTGCTCGCTCTCCTGCGACAGTTCCGGCATCACCGGCACCTCCCCGGTCCGATCCTCCACCAGTCTCAGTCTCACCCCGGACTTTTGTCGTAAGCCCATGGGGGCACTCGCGAAATCCCGTCTCCTACGGAGTAATGTCCCACCTGAGAAGACGATCACGAGGAAGGACAGCTCAATGCTTTCCCGCCTGTTTGCCCCCAAGGTCAAGGTCAGCGCGCACTGCGACCTGCCCTGCGGCGTGTACGACCCGGCCCAGGCCCGCATCGAGGCGGAGTCGGTGAAGGCCGTCCAGGAGAAGATGGCCGGCAACGACGACCCGCACTTCCAGGCTCGCGCCACCGTCATCAAGGAGCAGCGCGCCGAGCTCGCGAAGCACCACGTGTCGGTGCTCTGGAGCGACTACTTCAAGCCCCCGCACTTCGAGAAGTACCCGGAGCTGCACCAGCTGGTCAACGACGCCCTGAAGGCCCTCTCGGCCGCCAAGGCGTCGACCGACCCGGCCACCGGCCAGAAGGCGCTGGACTTCATCGCCCAGATCGACAAGATCTTCTGGGAGACCAAGAAGGCCTGATCCAGGGCCGCGCTCCTCGACCCTGCGACCTCTTCGTCGCCCGGTCTGCTTCGACCGCACCCGGTCCGCACGCCGCCCACCCGGCGGCCAGGCGGGCCGGGTGCGGTCTTTCGACGGCATCGCAGCGAGCCCGTGCAGCGGGCTTGTGCAGCGACGGGCCGCCGCGGCCGGTGCCGTGCCATCCTGAGGGCGTGATGCTGGAGGATCTGGTGCGGCTGCGGCGGGCACGTGACCGCATGGACCGCGAATACACGCAACCGCTGGACGTGGCCGAGCTCGCACGCACGGCGCTGATGTCGCCGGGCCATTTCCAGCGCAGCTTCCGCGCCGCCTTCGGCGAGACTCCGTACACCTACCTCATGACCCGCCGCATCGAGCGGGCCAAGGCGCTGCTGCGGCGCGGCGACCTGAGCGTCACGGAGGTGTGCTTCGCGGTGGGCTGCACCTCGCTCGGCTCCTTCAGCTCCCGCTTCACCGAACTGGTCGGCGAGACCCCGAGCGCGTACCGGGCCAGGCCGCACGACCACGGGGCGCCGATCCCGTCGTGCGTGGCGCAGCGGCTGACCCGCCCGGCGCGGCACCGCAATCCCGAGGCGGAACCGGGCTCCCGGCTCTAGCGTGACGCCATGGACCTGAAACTCTCACAGTGCTTCATCGCCGTCGACGACCACGACAAGGCGCTCGCGTTCTACCGCGACGTCCTGGGTCTGGAGGTGCGCAACGACGTCGGCTTCGAGGGAATGCGCTGGGTGACCGTCGGCTCCCCGCTCCAGCCGGATGTGGAGATCGTCCTGGAGCCGCCGGCCGCGGACCCGAGCACCTCCCCCGCCGACAAGCAGGCGATGGCCGAACTCCTCGCCAAGGGCGTGCTGCGCGGGGTCATCTTCCGCACCGGTGACTGCGACGCGCTGTTCGAGCGCGTCCGTGCCTCCGGCGCCGACGTGATCCAGGAGCCGATGGACCAGCCCTACGGCGTGCGGGACTGCGCCTTCCGCGATCCGGCCGGCAACCTGCTGCGCTTCAACGAGCCCCGCAAGGGCTGAGCCGGGCCGCGGGCGGAAACACCGTTGCGCGGCCGGATTTCCCCGGGAGACGGTACGAGCTTACGAACCGTCCGAGAGGGAGCGCACGCCATGACGGAACCAATCCGGTGGATCTACGCCTTCGTCGACCGGCCCGAGGGGCGGGCCGATGCCGGCCGCGACTTCTGGGCGGCGGTCACCGCCACGCGCCCGTCCGCGCCCCGGGGCGAGTTCCTCACCCTGCTGCCGGACGGGGCCGACGCCTGCGTGAAGGTGCAGGGCGTCGACGCGGGCGACGGCGGCGCGCATCTCGACCTCGCCGTCGAGGACGTACCCGCGCTGGTGGCGACGGCGCGGGAGCTGGGCGCCGAGGTGGTCGCGGACCACGGCGAGTGGACCGTACTGCGCTCGCCGGGCGGGCAGTTGTGGTGCGCGGTGCCCTGGCTCGGGGAGTCGAAGCGGCCGCCGGTCGTCGAGGGCCCGGACGGTGCGGGCAGCCGGCTGGACCAGGTGTGCCTGGACCTCGCACCGTCCGTGTACGCGGCCGAGACCGCCTTCTGGAGTGCCCTCACCGGGTGGACCTCCCGCCCGGGCACGCTTCCGGAGTTCCACGTCGTGGAGCCGCCCGCGGAGCTGCCCGTGCGCATCCTGCTGCAGCGTCTCGGTACCGAGCGCCCCACCTCCGCCCACCTCGACGTCGCCTGCTCGGACGTCGAGGCGGTCCGGGTCCGGCACGAACGGCTCGGTGCCGTCGCGGTCGGCCGCGGGACGGGCTGGACGGTCATGCGGGACCCGGCGGGCGGCACCTACTGCCTGACGGGCCGTGACCCGGAGACGGGAGGACGGCGGCCGGTGGGCAGCGAGTAGCGCCGCTTCTCCGAGGAGCCGGCGCCCAGCCGGTCGTAGAAGCGGATCGCCCCCTCGTTCCAGGCGGGGGTCTGCCACTGGACCTCGTCCAGACCGAGCGCCCGCGCCTGCGCGAGCACCGCCTCCATCAGCAGCGCTCCGAGTCCCTGGCCCCGCCGGCCCGCACGCAGGAACAGGCAGTCCATGAGCAGGTACTCGGCGCCGTCCCAGGTGGACAACTCGGGGGCGCAGGTGGCGTATCCGACGATCTCGCCGTCGCCCGACTCGGCCACCAGGCACCGCAGCCGCGGCGAGGCGGTGCCGAAGAGGAGCCCTTCTAGCCGTCCGGCCAGACCGGGGGCCGGCGGCGCCGCCCGCTCGTAGACGGCGTGCTCGGCAGCCAGCAGGGCCACCTGCGCCAGGTCCTCGCGGACGGCGGGGCGCACCCGTGGTGTGCCGGTCATCGCACGGCCCCCGTCAGGACGTCGGCGCGCCACGCGGTCAGCCGCTCCCCGACCGGCCCCTCGCCGTCGAGGACGTGACGGCGGAACGCCTCCCGTTCGTGCGCCAGCACCGCCGCCTCCCACACGCACGGGGCGAGCCCCTGTCTGCCGGGCCGCAGGAGGGCGGGCTCGCCCACCGGTCCCGTGAAGACGGCGAGGTCGGACATGTACCCCTCGATCCAGGTGTGCACGAGGACGTAGTCCCCGTCGCCTCCGGCGTGCACCAGCAGCACGGCGAGTCCCAGCGAGCCGCGGGTCCCGCCGAGCGCCAGGTGCTCCTCCGCGATCCGCAGCGCGGCCGACTCGTCATCGGCGCCGACCACCCGCCCGGGCGCCTCCACGGCGTACGCCTTCACGAGGTGCCCCGCGGCCTCCCGGATCCCCAACGCCCTTACGGCACGGGCGTGGTGGCCGTCGGCGAGCGCGCCGAGCGCGATGACGTCCACGGCCGCCGGCGGCCCGGCGGAGCGCGCCGCGTCCGCGTCCCAGGTCTCGACGTCCACGACGGCGCCGACCGGGATCGGCCCGTAGACGTGCGGGAACTGCTCGCCGCCGGGCTCGGGGGCCTCGTGCCGCACCTCGGCGCCGAGCCGGGCGGGGTCGATCACCAGGACCACCAGCTCGTCGGGCCCGGTGTAGGAGCCGTACAGGAAGGAGGCCACCGTGGGGAGTTGGTGCCGCAGCGAGCAGTGGATGAAGCCCTCCTCCCGGAGGGTGCGGCCGCGGGTGGAGATCTCGTACGTGCCGCGGGCGCGGGCCGCGTCCCACAGGGGGCGCTCGGTGAGGTGCAACAGGGGTTCGGGCATGGCGCAACGCTACGGCTTCAGGCGCGCGGCCCGCCTGCGCAGGTAGCTCTGCTCCGGCAGGCTGAGCGTCTTGCGGGCGGCCGCTTCGTAAGCGGCCCGGGCGCCCGCCGGGTCACCGGCACGCTCCAGCAGATGCCCGCGCACCGCGTCGAGACGGTGCCCGTCCGCCGGATCCCCGCTGAGCAGGTCCAGTTCGGCCAGGCCCGCGCGCGGCCCGTGCACCATGGCCACGGCCACCGCGCGGTTGAGGCGTTCGACGGGGCCCGGGACCAGCCGGACCAGAAGGTCGTAGAGGCCGAGGATCTCGGTCCAGTCCGTCGTCCGCGACGACGACGCCTCGTCGTGCACGGCGGCGATGGCGGCACGCAACTGGTAGGGCCCCGCCGGGCCCCGTGCCAGCGCCGCCGTCACCAGGGCGACGCCTTCCTCGATCTCCGCCCGGTCCCACAGGGCGCGGTCCTGTTCGTCCAGCGGGACCAGTTCGCCGTGCGGCCCGGTCCGCGCGGCCCGCCGGGCGTCGGTGAGCAGCATCAGCGCCAGCAGGCCGGCCACCTCGCCGTGCTCGGGGAGCAGCCGGTGCACCCGGCGCGTCAACCGGATCGCCTCGCCCGCGAGTTCGGACCGCTGGAGGGCCGCCCCGGAGGTCGCCGTGTAGCCCTCGTTGAAGATGAGGTAGAGGATGTGCAGGACCGCGGGGAGCCGCTCCGCCCAGTTGTCGGGGCGGTCGAAGCGGACTCCCCGCACCTGCTGCTTCGCCCGGCTGATCCGCTGCGCCATGGTGGCCTCGGGGACGAGGTGGGCCCGGGCGATCTCCGCCGTGGTGAGTCCGCCGACGGCCCGCAGGGTGAGCGCGATCCGGGCGGGCGGAGTCAGGTCCGGGTGACAGCAGAGGAAGAGGAGTGTGAGGGTGTCGTCCTCGCTCGGCGCCCGGCCGGTCCCCGGCCCCGGCGCGGTGAACGCGTCGCGCGGGGTCAGCGCCGCCGCCTTCTCCTCGCGCAGCCGCCGGGCCTCCTCGGTGCGCAGGATGTCGGTCAGGCGGCGCGACGCCACCTTGATCAGCCAGCCGCGGGGATTGTCGGGGAGGCCGGACTCCGGCCACTGCCGGGCCGCCGCGAGCAGCGCCTCCTGGACGGCGTCCTCGGCGCTGCCGAAGTGCCCGTAGCGGCGGACGAGCGCGCCGAGGACCTGCGGCGCGTGCCGGCGCAGCAGGTCCTCGACCTCGGTCCGTCCGCTCGCCGGTCGGTTCACACGTCGCCGCCGCCGCTGTCGACGGGCCGGATCACCACCGGGTACTCGGTGACGCCCTCGGGTCCCGGGCACCGGGTGACGCGGGCGGCGATCTCGGTGACGCGGTCGAGGCTCGCGCAGTCCACGAGCCAGTAGCCGGCCATCACTTCCTTGGTCTCGCCGTACGGTCCGTCGGTGATCACCGGCTCGCCGTCCTTGCCCGCGGTGACCAGCCGGGTCCGGGCCGGCTCGACCAGTCCCTGGGCGTCGACCAGCTCACCGGACTCCGACAGGTCGTCGCTGATCGCTCCCATGTACGCGTACATGGCCTGCAGTTCCTGCTCGGTCCAGGCCGGGGACCCCTCGGAGGCCTTGCCCTGCATCGCCTCGTAGTCCGCCTGCGTGCCCTGCACCATCACCAGGTACTTCATGAGTCCGCTCCTTCTGCGTCCCGTTCGGGGCCGCCGCCCGGATGGGGGCGGCCTCTCACAGGGGACGTCGGGGCCGGGACCGGGATCTCTACACGGCGGCGCGCGGTTCTTCAGGATTTCCCGGAAACGGGCTCCTCCGGTGCCGGTCCGGGCTCCTGCTCGGACTCGGACTCGGACTCGTCGAGGTACGTCTCGCACTTGGGATTCCGGCAGGGACCGGCCACCCAGGTGGGGACCCAGGCTCCCAGGGTCTTGTGGCGCCGCACGATCGTGGCGACCGGCTGCCCGCAGGCGGAGCAGACATGTCCATCGGTGCCCATGCCTTCAGCCTAGGACGAAAGGAGGGTCAGCGCTTCCTGCTGTACGTCCGCACCAGCACCCCGTTGCCGAACGTGCGCACCTCGTCCAGGGTGAACTCGGTGATCCCGAACCCGGACCGGAACATCGGCATGCCCGAGCCCAGCACCACCGGATAGGTCTTGATCACGAGTTCGTCCACCTCGCCGAGGAGTTCCCCGGCGAGCTGCGCGCCGCCGCACAGATAGATCCCGAACTCGCCGTCCTCCGCCTTGAGCGCGCGGACCCTGCCGACGACGTCTTCCGCGACGATCTCGACGTGCGGGTCGGGTGACGTGCCGAGGCTGCGCGAGGCGACGTACTCGCGCAGGTGGGCGTAGGGGCTGGTGACGCCCAGGTCGAGCGCCAGGTCGTAGCTGGCCCGGCCCTGCACGACCGTGTCGAACCTGCGGTTCGCGAGGTCGTCGACGCCGAGCGCCCGGCGGCCGTGGGTGGGGAGGGTCTCCGGGTACTCCGCCTTCAGGAAGTCCTCCAGGAACTCCTCGTCGACGAACGGGACGAAGAACTGGGCGTCGCCGTCGGGGGCTCCGATGAAGCCGTCGATCGAGCAGGCGATGAAGTACGTGAGCTTGCGCAAGCGGGTGCCTTTCCGTAGGCGGGGTCCGTGACGGCCGCGGCGGGCGGCCTCGCCGGGCGGGGTGCCCGACTTAACCACTGCAGTTATAGTGCTTCATCTGTAGTGGTTGCAAGGGATTTCCGGAGGAACCCGTATGGCAAGGAACCCGGAGCGCAGAGCCGCCCTGGTCGACGCGGCCGTCGAGGTACTGGCCCGCGAGGGCGCGCGCGGGCTGACGTTCCGCGCGGTGGACGCCGAGGCCGCCGTCCCGACCGGCACCTCGTCGAACTACTTCACCGACCGCGACGACCTGCTGAACCAGGTCGACGCCCGCATCCACCAGCGCCTCGCACCCGACCCGGTGAAGCTGGCCGAGCTGCTGACCGGGCCGAAGGACCGGGCTCTGGTCCTGGCATTCATGCGCGACCTGATGGCCCGGGCGACCGGCGACCGCACGGGGTACCTCGCCCTTTTCGAGATGCGGCTGGAGGCCACCCGCCGTCCGGCGCTGCGCGACTCGTTCACCCGGTCGGTGCGCGCAGACCTCATGGAGGGCATGCGGTTCCACAAGGAGGCCGGGCTGCCCGGCGGCGACGAGACGGTCACGGTGCTCTACCTCGCCATGATCGGGCTGCTCCTGGAGCATCTGACGCTGCCCGGAGTGCTGGACGGCGTCCTGCCCGATGTGAGTGTCCCGGACGCCCTCGTCGAGCGGATCGTGGCGACCATCGTGCCCACGGAGTGAGGGGGCCGGCGCCCGCGGAGTGAGGGGGCCGGCGCCCGGGGGGCCGCGGTCGGGCCGGAGCCCGGGAGGCCGCGGTCGGGCCGGCGCCCCGGGGGGGGGGCCGCGGTCGGGCCGGCGCCCGGGGCCGGGTCCGACGGGCGGGGCCCTCTCCGTACCGCGTCGTCAGCTCTGCGGCTCCCGCCACATCGGCCACATGAGGGGGCCGTCCGGCAGCTCGACCGCACGGCCGCTGAAGGCGAACCCGAGCCGCTCGTACAGGGCGCGGCTGCGGGCGCTGCTCGCCTCCAGGTAGGCGGGCAGGCCCTCCCGGTCACAGCGGTCCAGCACCGGCTGCATCAGCGCGGAGCCCAGCCCCTCGCCCTGCCGCCCGGGCGCCACGGCGATCATCCACAGATACGCGTGGGCACGGTCGGCCGGGTGTGCCTCGTTCGTCAGACGGCCCACGAGTTCGACGCGTTCGTTGGCCGGATCGACGGCCTCGCGCAGCCGGGCGGCACCGTCGCCCTCGTCCGCGTGCTGCTCGCCGGCGGGCACGGACAGCCACAGCGCGCACGCCGTGCCGTCCTCGGTGACGTCCACCCGGCCCTCGGCGAGCACGATGTCGAGGAAGGCCGCCATCAGCGCGGGGTGCGTACGGCGGCGATGCTCCTCGTCCGGGAATATCCAGCCGCTCACCGGGTCGTCCCGGAACGCCTCGTCGAGCAGCCGTACGACCAGCTCCCGGTCGCCTTCGTCCGCCGTCCTGATGGCCACGCCCATGCCCCGCCCCTTTGCCTCAACAACCGCCGACCGTAAGGCGGTTCAGCCTAGAGCCCGCGTGCGCGCGGCATGGCGCGGGCCCCGCGCACCCCGGGATGCGCGGGGCCCGTCCCGGCCGGGCCCCGGGCCCGTACGGGGGTCAGGTGCCATACGGGCCCGGTGACTCCGGGGTCCTGATCGCGGGTCGGCCGCGGCGCCGCCGGGGCGGTTCCCGGTCGGTCGACTCACCGCCGGGGAGCCGGCGGCCTGTGAAGGTCGACCACGTCACCGCCGGGGGCGACCGGCAAAGGTCGACCGAATCACCGCCGGAGCGGCCCGCGGAAGGCGGTCGTTCCGAGGGCGGCCGGGGCTCTCAGGTGGTCCGCCGGGTGACGAACTCGGCCAGAGCCAGCAGTCCTCCCGCCGCCTCCGGCTCCGGCACCGCCCGGGACAGCTCCTGCATCGCCCGGGCCATCCGGTCCGCCGCCTCCTCCTGTGCCCAGTCGCGGCCCCCCGCCCGCTCGACGGCCAGTACCGTGCGCTCCAGATCCCCTTCCGTGTACGGAGCGGAGTACAGCGCGGCCAGCTCGGCCGCGGCCGGGGTGCCCGAGGTCAGCGCGGCCACCACCGGCAGCGACTTCTTGCGGGCGACGAGGTCCGCACCGGCCGGCTTGCCGGTGCGGCTCGGATCCCCCCAGATCCCGATCACGTCGTCGATCAGCTGGAACGCGAGCCCGGCCTCGCGGCCGAACGCGTCCAGTGCCTCGACGTCCTCCTCGTCCGCGCCCGCGTACAGCCCGCCCAGCGCACAGGCGCAGCCGAGCAGCGCGCCGGTCTTGGCCTCGGCCATGGCGAGGCACTCCTCCAGGGAGATCTCGGCGGGCCCGCGCCGCTCCATGGCCGTGTCGGCGTGCTGCCCCTCGCACAGTTCGATCACGCAGTCCGCGAGCCGGGCGGCGGCCGCCGAGGACGCGGGATGCGGATCCTCGGCGAGCAGCCGCAGCGCCAGCGCCTGGAGCGCGTCCCCGGCGAGGATCGCGTCCGCGTCGCCGAACACCGTCCACGCGGTGGGCCGGTGCCTGCGCGTGGTGTCCCGGTCCATGACGTCGTCGTGCAGCAGCGAGAAGTTGTGGATCAGCTCCACGGCGGCGGCCGCCCGTACCGCCGCCGTGTCCTTGCCGCCGAGCGCCCGGGCCGCGGTCAGCACGAGCGCCGGCCGGATGGCCTTGCCCGCGTTGCCCGCCGCCGGAGTGCCGTCCGCGTGTTCCCAGCCGAAGTGGTAGAGCGCGGTCCTGCGCATGGCGCCGGGCAGCGACTCGATCGCGTTGCGCAGCTCGGGGTCGACCGACGCCCGGGCGCGCTCCAGAATGCCGGCCGCCTCCTGGCCGTCGAGCGGGCCCGGCGGCTCCGTGCTCGCGGCGGGTGGAGCGGGAGGCGGCCCTTGCCTGTCGATGGGGCGGTGCCTTTCGAGGGTCTCGGTCGGACTCTGCGTCTCCGTCATCAACTCACCCATGGGATCGCCTCGGAGAT
The DNA here is from genome assembly GCF_055567695.1 of Streptomyces sp. NPDC026417. Classification (NCBI taxonomy): domain Bacteria; kingdom Bacillati; phylum Actinomycetota; class Actinomycetes; order Kitasatosporales; family Streptomycetaceae; genus Streptomyces; species Streptomyces sp. NPDC026417. The sequence continues at coordinate 93,579 of NZ_JBVHPY010000005.1, read as the reverse complement.
TCGGCGGCCGGCGGCCGTTCCGCACTGCCACGGGGCGCGTACCCCCTGGGTGTACCCGCCCGGCGGGGCGGGGACACGGCGTCCCGTGCGCGCCGAGGTCACCGCCAGCGGCCGATCTCGACGTTCTCCAGGATGCCGAGGGCGTCGGGCACGAGTACCGCCGCCGAGTAGTAGGCGGTCACCAGGTAGGAGATGATCGCCTGGTCGTTGATGCCCATGAAGCGCACCGACAGGCTCGGCTCGATCTCGTCCGGGATGCCGGACTGCTGGAGTCCGATGACGCCCTGCTCGGCCTCGCCGGTACGCATGGCGATGATCGAGGTCGTGCGGGCGTCGCTGACGGGGATCTTGTTGCACGGGAAGATCGGGACTCCGCGCCAGGTCGGGATGCGGTTGCCCGCCATCTCCACGGTCTCCGGGACGAGTCCCCGCTTGTTGAGCTCACGGCCGATCGCGGAGATCGCGCGCGGATGGGCGAGCAGCAGCTTGGTGCCGCGCCGGCGGCTGAGCAGCTCGTCGAGGTCGTCGGGGCCGGGGACGCCGTCGTGCGGCTGGAGCCGCTGGTCGTACTCGCAGTTGTTGAGCAGTCCGAACTCGCGGTTGTTGATGAGCTCGTGCTCCTGGCGCTCCTTCAACGCCTCGACGGTCAGCCTCAGTTGCTGTTCCGTCTGGTTCATCGGCTGGTTGTACAGGTCGGCCACGCGCGAATGCAGGCGCAGCACGGTCTGGGCGATGCTCAGTTCGTACTCGCGGGGTGCGGACTCGTAGTCCACGAAGGTGCCGGGGATCTCCGGCTCTCCGGTGTGGCCGGCCGAGAGGTCGATCTCCTTCTCGCCGTACTTGTTGGTCCGCTGGGCGGGGATGGAGCGCATCTCCTGGAGGTGCCCGCTGAGCGACTCGGAGCGCTCCGCCACCTGCTCGAGGTCCGAGCGCGACAGGAAGAGCACGGTGCAGGCGGTGACGGCGCGTGCCGTGTACTCCCAGATGGCGTCCGGGTCGACGAGCGCCTGCTCCCCGAAGTACGCGCCGTCCGCCAGGTTCCCGAGGACGGCGTCGTCGCCGTACGGTCCGGTGCCGATCTTCTCCACCCTGCCGTGCGCGAGGAGGAACACCCCGTCGGCCGGACTGCCGAACTCGGTGAGGACCGCACCCGGCTCGAACTCCCGCTGCCGGCACCGGGTGGCGAGCTCGCCGAGGACCTCCTCGTCCGTGAACGTCCGCAGGATGGGCAGTTCGCCCAGCTCCGCCGGGATGACCCGCACCTGGTCCCCGGTCTTGACGAACGTCACGCGGCCGTCGCCCACCGAGTAGCTCAGGCGGCGGTTCACCCGGTACGTACCGCCCTGGACGTTCACCCACGGCAGCATGCGCAGCAGCCACCGTGAGCTGATCTCCTGCATCTGCGGTGCGGACTTGGTGGTGGTGGCCAGGTTCCGCGCGGCCGATGTGCCGAGACTCTGCTGCGGCCTGTCCTGACCTGCGCGGACCTCTTCGCCTACCGACATGAAAATTGCCCTCCCAGTCGTGCACTGATCTGCGAGGACAACCCTTCCATCACGGAACGTGTTGGTGCTATTACACGAATGAGCGGGAATGGACCTTGCTCCGGTGGGGCATACGGCGCATCGCGCGGCAGGGGAACTCTTGGATTCGGCCAACCGCCGGTGCCCGGCCGGTCCGCTCCCGCCCGGAGCGGCGCAAGGGCGGTTCCCGGGGCTCAGCGACCGCCACCGTGGCTCGCGGGGCATCGGGAAAGCGTCAGCCGAGGACGCGTTCCGGCCGAGTCGGTTCGCCGGACGGTCGACGGCGTTCAGGGCCGATCACACCTGGTCCTCACCGCCGCGCACCGCTGACCGGTTCGGCTCGCACGCTGTGCGAACGGCTGGTCCCGGCCAACCGGTTGTGGGTAAAAGCACCCGTATGAGGCGGTCGCGACGGGCGGTCGTCGCGCAGCGAAGGGGGCAGCCGTGGCCCCACCCATGTCCGCCGGGAGCCTGCTGAACCGGCTCAGGGCGGAAGGCGTGACCGTCGTCGAGGTCGGCGACTGGAGGCACCACAACCGCAACCACAAGGGCCCGTGGGGGCCCGTCCACGGCGTGATGATCCATCACACCGTGACGTCGGGCAGCGCGCGCACGGTGGACATCTGCCGCGTCGGCCACCCGGATCTGCCGGGGCCCCTGTGCCACGGGGTCATCACCAAGGACGGCGTCGTCCACCTCGTCGGATACGGACGCGCCAACCACGCGGGGCTCGGCGACGACGACGTCCTGCGTGCCGTGATCGCCGAGAAGGCCCTGCCGCCGGACAACGAGGCGAACACCGACGGCAACCGCCACTTCTACGGCTTCGAGTGCGAGAACCTCGGCGACGGCGAGGATCCCTGGCCGGAGGCGCAGCTCGACGCCATCGAACGGGTCGCGGCCGCCGTCTGCCGTCACCACGGCTGGACGGAGCGCTCCGTCGTCGGCCATCGGGAGTGGCAGCCGGGCAAGGTGGATCCGCGCGGGTTCACCATGGCGTCGATGCGCGAACGGGTCCGCGACCGGCTGAAGTGACGCCTGCGCCGGATGTCCGCGGACGGTCCGGCCCACGGGCGCCACCCCGGACACATGTCCGACAATGACGGGGTGACCAGCTCCGACCGACCCGACAGCACCGAGGCGTCCGCCCCCGCCGGGCTGCGGCCGCGGCTGCCGTCGCCTCTGCAGGAGGTCCGGGACGGGCGCTTCGAGCGGCACGGCGTACGGCTGCTGCTGAAGCGGGACGATCTGATCCACCCGGAGCTGATCGGCAACAAGTGGCGCAAGCTCGCCCCGAACCTGTCGGCCGCCGCGGGCCGCACGGTGCTCACCTTCGGCGGCGCGTACTCGAACCATCTGCGCGCGACCGCCGCGGCGGGGCGCCTCCTGGGCCTGCCCACCCGCGGGGTGGTCCGCGGCCAGGAACTGGCCGGGCGCCCCCTCAACCCCTCGCTCGCCCGGTGCGCCGCCGACGGGATGCGACTGCACTTCGTCGACAGATCGACGTACCGCCGCAAGGCCGAGCCGGAGACGCTCGCCCGGATACTGCGGGAGGCCGGCGCCCGGGACGCGTACGTCGTGCCCGAGGGAGGCAGCAACTCCCCCGCCGTACGCGGCTGCCGGCAGCTCGGGACGGAACTCGGAGACCGGGCCGACGTGGTCGCCGTCGCCTGCGGCACCGGCGGCACGCTGGCCGGCCTGACCGCGGGACTGGCCCCGGGCGTACGCGCCCTGGGCATACCGGTCCTCAAAGGCGGGTTCCTGGGCGACGACATACGGGCCCTCCAGCAGCAGGCCTTCGGCGGCCCCCGCGGCGAGTGGTCCCTGGACGACCGCTTCCACTGCGGCGGATACGCCCGCACCACCCCCGGCCTCGACCGTTTCGCGGAGGACTTCGAGCAGCGCCACGGCCTGCCCGTGGAGCGTCTCTATGTCGCCAAGATGCTGTACGGACTTGTCGCCCTCGCGGACGAGGGCGCCTTCCCGCGCGGGACGACCGTGGCCGCCGTGATCACGGGCACCCCGCTCGGCTGACCGCCGCGGGAACCTCCCCGGCACTCCTCACTGCGTCTCCCGGTAGGCGGCGGCCTCCTCCAGGTCCAGCCGCCGCAGCAGCGTCCGCAGCATCTCGTCGTCGATGTAGCGCAGGTCCCGCAGCTTCACGAAGACCTCGCGTTCGGCGCCGATCATCTCCCGGGAGAGACGGCGGTAGGTGTCGTCGTGGGTCTCCCCGGTCACCGGGTTGACCGCCCCGAGCCGCTCCCAGACGGCGTTGCGGCGCCGTTCGAGGACGGTGCGCAGCCGGTCGGCGAGCGGGCCGGGAAGGGCGTTGCGCTCGTCGGTGAGGAGGTCGTCGAGCCGCTTCTCGGCGGCCCGCGACGCCTGCGCCTGGGCGTTGGCCTCGGCGAGCGTCTCGGCCTGCTGGTCCCGTCCCGGCAGCTTCAGCACCCGGATCAGCGGGGGCAGCGTGAGCCCCTGGACGACCAGCGTCCCGATGACCGTGGTGAAGGTGAGGAAGAGGATGAGGTTGCGCTCGGGGAAGTCCTCGCCGTCGTGCAGGGTCAGCGGGATCGAGAAGGCGATGGCGAGCGAGACCACGCCGCGCATCCCGGCCCAGGCGATCACGAACGGCCCCTTCCAGGTGGGGTTCTCCTCGCGTCCCCGGATGCGCGCGGAGATCACCCGCGGCAGGAAGGTCGCCGGATACACCCACACGAACCGGGCGACGACCACCACCAGGAAGAGGGCCACGGCGTACCAGGCGGCGCTGCCCCCCTCGTACGCGCCGAGTCCCTTCAGCACGACGGGCAGCTGCAGGCCGATGAGGGCGAACACGGCCGACTCCAGGACGAAGGCGACCATCTTCCACACGGCCTCCTCCTGGAGCCGGGTGGCGAAGTCGACCTCCCAGGAGCGGTGCCCCAGATAGAGCGCGACGACCACCACGGCGAGCACTCCGGAGGCGTGCACCTGCTCGGCGACCCCGTACGCGACGAAGGGGATCAGCAGGGAGAGGGTGTTCTGGAGCAGCGCCTCCTTGAGGTGCGTGCGCAGCCAGTGCAGCGGCACCATCAGGACGAGCCCGACCACCACACCGCCGACCGCGGCCACCAGGAACTCGCGCAGCCCGCCCGCCCAGGTCGCGCCCTCCCCGACCGCGGCGGCGAGCGCCACCTTGTAGGCGGTGATCGCGGTGGCGTCGTTCACCAGGGACTCGCCCTGCAGGATCGTGGTGATCCGGGAGGGCAGCCCCACGCGGCGGGCCACCGCGGTGGCCGCGACGGCGTCCGGCGGAGCCACCACCGCGCCCAGCACCAGCGCCGCGGTGAGCGGCAGGTCCGGCACGATCAGGTAGGCGGCGTAGCCGACGACGATCGTCGCGAAGAGGACGTAGCCGACCGACAGCAGCGCGACGGGCCGCATCTGTGCCCGCAGGTCGAGGTAGGAGCTGTCCGCGGCGGCCGTGTACAGCAGCGGAGGCAGCAGCAGCGGCAGCACCACCTCGGGGTCGAGGGTGTAGTCGGGCACCCCGGGCACATACGAGATCAGGAGGCCCGCCGCGACCAGCAGGAGCGGTGCGGGCACCGGGGTGCGCCGGGCCGCCCCGGCCACCGCCGCACTGCACGCCACCAGCAACAGCAGTGGCAAAACGTCCATCGTCCTCAGCCCGCCCTCGGAATCCGCGCGGCTTCCCGCACACCCGTCGTAACCTGGCAATCATGAAACAGTGCACGCACGCCGACGCGCTGCCGCACCCCGAGCCCGCGGCCCTGAGCGACACCTGTCCGGAGTGCCTGGCCGCCGGCACGCACCCGGTACAGCTGCGCCAGTGCCTGATCTGCGGCCATGTGGGCTGCTGCGACTCCTCCCCGCTGCAGCACGCCACGCAGCATTTCAAGGAGAGCGGCCACCCGGTGATGCGTACGCTCGAAGCCGGCGAGGACTGGCGTTGGTGCTTCGTCGACCACGTACTCGTGTGACCCTGGACCCGGACGGTTCGACGGTCTGAGGCCTGGGTACGTCAACCCGGCGCGCGCTCTTCCTATTTGGGGCCGCAGACCCCTAGCCACTGTCCGTACTCATAGGCTTACTATGAGTGACAGCACGGGGGCGGGGTCCCCGGGACAAGGGACTTGGGAGCGCGATAGCGTCACCGCTGAACCACGTATCGGTCATCGCGTTACTCCGGGGGGTCACCCTCGGCCCCTGAAAGAGCTTGTACCACCTTGGAGGTGAGGGTGTCCCAGATCGCAGGCGAGCCCGCGACCCAGGACTTCGTCGAAGTCCGGCTGCCGGCTGCGGGTGCCTACCTGTCGGTGCTGCGTACGGCCACGGCCGGCCTCGCGGCGCGTTTGGACTTCACCCTCGACGAGATCGAGGACCTGCGCATCGCGGTCGACGAGGCCTGCGCCATTCTGCTGCAGCAGGCCGTCCCCGGTTCGGTTCTCAGTTGTGTCTTCCGTCTTGTCGACGACTCCCTGGAGGTCACCGTCTCGGCCCCGACCACGGACGGTCACGCCCCGTCGCGCGACACCTTCGCCTGGACCGTCCTCTCGGCCCTGGCGGGCCAGGTCGACTCCTCCGTCGCCGAGGACAAGACCGTTTCGATCAGTCTCTACAAGAAGCGCGGCGCCGGACCCGGGCCGGCGTGAGGAACGGGGACGGGCCGGTGCGGGACGAGAAGCGCGGCACACGGGAACTTCCCACCGAGGGCACCCGTGGCCCCGGCGGGCTGCGGCCCCTGGCGGACGGCGTCGACGGCATCCCCGAGCAGGCCCGGCCACATCCGGAGGACGAGTCCTCCCCGGCTGCGGCCCCGGCGTCCCAGACCGGGGTGCCGCCCGGTTCGGACGCAGCCGAGACCTTGGGGGAAGAGCCGAGAGCTCGGGGAATGGTGACGGGCGGGACTATGAGCGAGCACGAGCGAAACGCGGAGCAGAGCGTGCAGGGCGCGCAGCACGGGCCGAGCGCCCAGCACACGCGGCACGACCCCCAGGACCGCAGCGGGGCGCGCTTGATGTTCATCGAGCTGCGCAAGCTGAGCGACAGCAGCGCCGAGTACGCGGAGCTGCGCAATCAGCTGGTCCGCATGCATCTGCCGCTCGTCGAGCACCTCGCGCGCCGCTTCCGCAACCGCGGTGAGCCGCTGGACGACCTGACCCAGGTCGCCACCATCGGCCTGATCAAGTCGGTCGACCGCTTCGACCCGGAGCGCGGCGTCGAGTTCTCGACGTACGCGACCCCGACGGTCGTCGGGGAGATCAAGCGCCACTTCCGTGACAAGGGCTGGGCGGTGCGGGTGCCGCGCCGCCTGCAGGAGCTGCGCCTCGCGCTCACCACGGCGACCGCCGAGCTCTCGCAGCAGCACGGCCGCTCCCCCACGGTCCACGAGCTGGCCGAGAAGCTGGCCATCTCGGAGGAGGAGGTCCTGGAGGGTCTGGAGTCCGCCAACGCGTACTCCACGCTGTCGCTCGACGTCCCGGACACGGACGACGAGTCGCCGGCCGTCGCGGACACCCTCGGCGCGGAGGACGAGGCCCTGGAGGGCGTCGAGTACCGCGAATCCCTCAAGCCGCTGCTGGAGGACCTCCCGCCCCGGGAGAAGCGAATTCTGCTCCTCCGCTTCTTCGGCAACATGACCCAGTCGCAGATCGCGCAGGAGGTCGGCATCTCCCAGATGCACGTCTCGCGGCTGCTGGCCCGCACCCTCGCCCAGCTCCGGGAGAAGCTCCTCGTCGAGGAGTAGCCGAGAAGCGGTGGGTCAGCGGCGCCCGGCGCCGCCGGTCACTTCTCGTCCCCGGCGTGGCCCGGGCCCCGGATTCCGAGCGCGCGGGTCGTCGCGGAGTTCACGAGCAGCACCAGCGCCGTGACCGCGACGACCGCCAGGGCGATTCCGGCGGGGATGGCGATGCTGTCCGCCTGGAGCAGGTTGTAGGCCACCGGCAGCGCCATGATCTGGGTGATCACCGCGGGGCCCCGGCTCCACCCGCGGCGCAGCAGCAGCCCGCGCGCGGCGAGCAGTGGCAGCAGCGCGAGGACGATCAGCGTGACGCCTCCGGTGACGGCCTGTCGGCGGTCGTCGGTGTCGCCGGTGAAGCCCAGGACGAGGATGTAGACGCCGCCCACGAGGAGCGCGAGACCCTCCAGCGCGGCCAGCGCCGCGGCGGCGGTCAGCCGCCCGGGGCGGGGTCCGGCGGTGGAGGCGTCGACGGTGGGCTTCTGCTCAGGACTCACCCCTGAAGAGTAGCCCGCGGCCCTCTGCCGCCCCCCGGTCCGGGTGCCCGCTCGGGCGCCCCGGCGCACGCCTGCCGGGGTCCGCCCCCGGCACGCGCCGCCGTCCCGGACTCTCACCGGATCCCCACCTCGGTCTGGGGCGAGTACCACCCAGTAGGTACGCTGCATCGCATGCGTGCACTTCTCGTGGTCAATCCGGCGGCAACCACTACAAGTGCGCGCACACGCGACGTACTGATCCATGCACTGGCCAGCGAGATGAAGCTCGACGCGGTCACCACCGAGTACCGCGGGCATGCCCGGGACCTCGGCCGGCAGGCGGCGGAGAGCAAGGACATCGAGCTGGTCGTGGCCCTCGGCGGCGACGGCACGGTCAACGAGGTCGTGAACGGGCTGCTCCATCACGGCCCCGATCCGGACCGGCTCCCCCTCCTCGCGGTGGTGCCGGGCGGGTCCACCAACGTCTTCGCCCGCGCCTTGGGACTGCCGAACGACGCGGTCGAGGCGACCGGCGCCCTGCTGGACGCCCTGCGCGAGAACCGGGAACGCACGGTCGGGCTGGGCCTGGCCGCCGGCACCCCGGGCACCGAGGACGAGGCGGCACCGCCCCGCTGGTTCACCTTCTGCGCGGGACTCGGCTTCGACGCGGGAGTGGTCGGACGCGTCGAGCAGCAGCGCGAGCGGGGCCGGCGCTCCACTCACGCGCTGTATCTGCGCCAGGTGCTACGGCAGTTTCTGGACGAACCTCACCGCAGGCACGGGACGATCACACTGGAGCGCCCCGGGCACGACCCGGTGACCGATCTCGTGCTGTCCATCATCTGCAATACCTCGCCGTGGACTTTTCTCGGCAATCGTCCGGTGTACGCGTCGCCTAAGGCCTCGTTCGATACCGGGCTCGACGTACTCGGCCTCAGCCGCATGTCCACGGCCTCGGTTGCCCGGTATGCCACCCAGTTGCTCACTTCGTCCCCCGAGCGCGGCCCCCGGGGAAAGCACGCCGTGTCCCTGCACGACTTGACGGACTTCACCTTGCATTCGAAGGTGCCGCTACCCCTGCAGATGGACGGCGACCACCTGGGGCTGCGAACCAGCGTGACGTTCACAGGCGTACGCCGTGCACTGCGTGTGATTGTGTGAGTGGAAGGGGCCAAAGTCCTTTCACTCGAACGTTTAGACCAGGGTCCACCCCATGGAAGTACGGCTGTGACCTAGTCGACACCGAGGAATCAAAAAAAACTTTCCAGAAGGGGTTGTATCCGCCGCTGAGGTTTGCGAGTCTCTACGTGGCGCTCGGGGCGGCCCGCAACATCGGCCCCCACAGAGAGTCCGAACCCCTCCTCAACCCACAGGACCACGTCAGTCCGTCTGACGCTCGGCCCTTCACTTGTTGAGGGATTCGTGAAAGCGTTCACATTCACAAGCAATCTGCATGTAATACCAAGGAGAGGTAGCAGCCATGGACTGGCGTCACAACGCCGTTTGCCGCGAGGAAGACCCCGAGCTCTTCTTCCCCATCGGCAACACCGGTCCTGCGCTGCTGCAGATCGAGGAAGCCAAGGCCGTCTGCCGTCGCTGCCCGGTTATCGAGCAGTGCCTGCAGTGGGCGCTTGAGTCCGGCCAGGACTCCGGCGTCTGGGGTGGTCTCAGCGAGGACGAGCGCCGTGCCATGAAGCGCCGCGCCGCCCGCAACCGGGCCCGTCAGGCCTCCGCCTGACACCCACCCCGCGACGAGCCTGAGCTTGGCGGCGCGTACAGCGAGTACGCATCTCCCGCTATCGAGCCGCAGCGCGCAGTACCCCCGATGCGCATAGCAACGAGCTTTAGCCCCGGACCGGTTCCACGGTCCGGGGCTCACTGCTGTGCCGGCCACGCGGACCGGGGCCGTCTGCGGAACCGAGGGGCCGCGCCGGTCGCTCACGCTCCGCGCCCGGAGCCCTCGTACGCGTGTGCTCTTCGCGTAAGCGACGGGTGAAGATGCCGTACGGGCCTACTTGTTGGCCTGCACCGGCACATCCAGGATCACCTGCGTGCCGCGCTCCGGGGCCGGGACCATGTCGAAGGTGCCGCCCAACTCCCCCTCCACCAGCGTCCGTACGATCTGCAGGCCCAGATTGCCCGAGCTGTGCGGGTCGAAGCCGTCCGGGAGGCCGACGCCGTCGTCCTGCACGGTGACCAGCAGGCGGGCCTCCTTGCTGGTGCCCCCGCGGACCGCCGAGACCTCGACGGTGCCCCGGTCGCCCTCGCGGAAGCCGTGCTCCAGGGCGTTCTGGAGGATTTCGGTCAGCACCATGGACAGCGGCGTCGCGACCTCGGCGTCCAGGATCCCGAAGCGGCCGGTGCGCCGGCCGACCACCTTGCCGGGCGAGATCTCCGCGACCATCGCCAGCACCCGGTCGGCGATCTCGTCGAACTCCACCCGCTCGTCCAGGTTCTGCGAGAGCGTCTCGTGCACGATCGCAATCGATCCGACCCGGCGGACGGCTTCCTCGAGCGCTTCGCGGCCCTCCTCGGAGCCGATGCGGCGGGCCTGGAGCCGCAACAGCGCCGCCACCGTCTGCAGATTGTTCTTCACCCGGTGGTGGATCTCCCGGATGGTGGCGTCCTTGGTGATCAACTCGCGCTCGCGGCGACGCAGTTCGGTGACGTCGCGCAGGAGGACGAGCGAACCGACGCGGGTGCCCTTGGGCTTGAGCGGGATCGCGCGCAGCTGGATGACGCCGTCGGTGCTCTCGATCTCGAACTCACGGGGCGCCCAGCCGCTGGCGACCTTGGCCAGCGCCTCGTCCACCGGGCCGCGGGACGGGGCGAGTTCCGCGGTCGTCACGCCGAGGTTGTGACCCACCAGGTCGGAGGCCAGGCCCAGCCGGTGGTACGCGGACAGGGCGTTCGGGGACGCGTACTGGACGATGCCGTCCGCGTCCAGGCGGATCAGTCCGTCGCCCACCCGCGGCGAGGCGTCCATGTCGACCTGCTGGTTCGGGAACGGGAAGGAACCGGCGGCGATCATCTGGGCGAGGTCGGAGGCGCTCTGCAGATAGGTGAGCTCCAGCCGGCTGGGCGTACGCACGGTGAGGAGGTTGGTGTTGCGGGCGATCACTCCCAGTACGCGGCCCTCCCTGCGCACGGGGATGGACTCCACCCGCACCGGGACCTCCTCGCGCCACTCGGGGTCGCCCTCCCGCACGATCCGGCCCTCGTCGAGCGCGGCGTCCAGCATGGGGCGGCGGCCGCGCGGCACGAGGTGGCCGACCATGTCGTCCTGGTACGACGTCGGGCCGGTGTTGGGCCGCATCTGGGCGACCGAGACGTACCGCGTGCCGTCGCGGGTGGGGACCCACAGGACGAGGTCGGCGAAGGAGAGGTCGGAGAGCAGCTGCCACTCCGAGACCAGCAGGTGCAGCCACTCGAGGTCGGAGTCGCCGAGGGCCGTGTGCTGGCGTACGAGGTCGTTCATGGAGGGCACGTGTGCGAGCGTACCCGGCGTATACGACAGGTCCCGAAAACGCATACCCGTGCGGGCCCGCTCACGCGGCGCCCGGTGCCCCGGCCCGAGGCGCTCCGGCCCCGGAAACACCCGCGGGCCGCGGCGCCTGGGAGGGACCCTCAACCCTCCCGGCACCGCAGCCCGGAGCAACAACGGCCACGGGGTGTGCGGTCCCGATCGGCCGAAGGAGAGGAGCCGGAGCAGTCAGGGCAGAGAGCACCGGTTCCTCGGTCCGTCTTCCTGTGCGGGGAAGACGGAGGCTTCGCGTTCACATGCTGTCACGTCGGCGGCGGCATGCTCGACCCACGCATTGTGGACTAGACCATGCTCCTGCGTCCATGCGCCGCTGTCCATGCGTTGGCGGATGTTCGCCGCAGTGCCCTCGCCGCCACCCGCCGACGGTCTACACGCAGAGTAGCCCGCCCGGGTTCACCCGCGGGGCCGGATCTCAGGAGGTCGGCCAGATCGCCATGGCGAGTTCGGCCAGGGCCTCCAGCTCCGCCCGCGTCGCGCCGTCCCGGGCCTGCTGGGACATGCCCTGGATCACCGCACCGGTGTGCCGGGCCAGGGCGGCGGCGTCGGTGTCCGCGGGGAGCTCGCCGGCCGCCATGCCCGCCCTGATCCGGCTCTCGAACGCGGCGATGTTCGCGTTGCGCCGGTCCCGCAGCGACCGCTCCACCTCGGGCGACGTGCAGTTGGTGGCCGCGTGGATCACCAGGCAGCCGTGCGGGTGGCCCGGGTCGGTGTACTCCGCCGCGGCCTCGCGCAGCATGCGCTCGACGGCGCCGCGGACGGTGGGCTCCTCGGCGAGAGCGCGTTCGGTGAACGACCCGTACCTCGTCCCGTACTCCTGCACGACCTCCTCGAACAGCGACCTCTTGTCGCCGAACGCCGCGTACAGGCTCGGCGCACCGATGCCCATGACGCGGGTCAGGTCGGAGACCGAGGTGCCCTCGTAACCGTGCTCCCAGAAGGCCAGGACGGCCTTCTCCAGCGCGGTCGCACGGTCGAAGGACCGGGGGCGGCCCCGCTGCTTCCCCGGGGCTCCGCGCCCCGCCTGCGCCGTCGCCGCCGCCCCGTCCTCGGGCCCGACCCGCGGCTCGGCCTGCTGCCTGCTCACCATGGAGTGGATTTTATAGCGGGTACTAGAGAAATGTCGGCGGGTCGTTGTACGGTTTTTTTCTGTAGCGACCGCTAGATAAATGAGAAGGGGGCGCCGACATGGGTGTGCTCAGCGGCAGGACGGCACTCGTCACGGGCGGCAGCAGGGGCATCGGGCGAGGGATCGCCGAGCGGCTCGGGCGGGACGGCGCGCGGGTCGGCGTGCACTACGGCAGCAACGCCGCGGCGGCGAGGGAGACGGTGGCCGCCGTCGAGGCGGCGGGCGGGTCGGCGTTCGCCCTGGGCGTGGAGCTGGGCACACCGGGGGACGCGGAGGCCCTCTGGGCCGCCTTCGACCGGCAGGCCGAGGGCCTGGACATCCTGGTGAACAACGCGGGGATCGGCACCACCAGCCCCTTCGACCGGATGGCGGAGGCGGAGTACGACCGGATCTTCGCGGTCAACGTGAAGGCGCCGCACTTCATCACGCAGCTGGGGGCGTCGCGGCTGCGGGACGGCGGCCGGGTCGTCAACATCTCCTCGGGCCTCGCCCGTACCGCGGTGATGCCGGACCAGGTGACCTATGCGATGACGAAGGCCGCCCTGGACGTCCTCACGCGCGACCTGTCCAAGCTGCTCGGCCCCCGTGGCATCACGGTGAACACGGTCGCGCCGGGGATCATCGACACCGACCACACGTCCGACTGGCTGCGGTCGAGCGACGAGGCGTGGCGCCAGGCGGCGTCGATGTCCGCGCTGGGACGGGTCGGCACGCCGGCGGACGTCGCCGCCGTGGTGGCGTTCCTCGCCTCGGACGAGGGGCGGTGGGTGACGGGGCACTGGCTGGACGCGACAGGGGGTTCGCTCGTCTAGGAGCTCGGGGGTCCGGCGGGCGGGGCGACCGTGGCCCGCCCCCGGAGGCTCGGAAGCCGGACGCGGCACACCGGAGGGCGCGGGGAAGGCGGGGGCGCCGGGCACGGTTCGAGTGGCGGCGCCCGGACGGCGTGTACGGGTGGCGCGTTCGGCGCGACTCGGACAGGGGTACTCTGCTAGATTGGTCTATACCACATGCGTCCCCTTTCGGGTTCCAGTTGAGTCCCCTCTCCAGATCGGCAGGCCCAGCGTGGAAGTTGTCATCGTCCCGGACGCCAAGGCGGGCGGCGAGCTCATCGCCGAGGCCATGGCGGAGCTGCTCCGGCGCAAGCCCGACGCCCTGCTCGGCGTGGCCACCGGCTCGACCCCGCTGCCCATCTACGAGGCGCTCGCGGCCAAGGTGGGTTCGGGTGCCGTGGACGCCTCGCGCGCGCGGATCGCCCAGCTCGACGAGTACGTGGGGCTGCCGGCCGAGCATCCCGAGTCCTACCGGTCGGTCCTTCGGCGCGAGGTCCTGGAGCCGCTCGGTCTGGCCATGGACGCGTTCATGGGGCCGGACGGCACCGCCGAGGACGTCCAGGCCGCGTGCGAGGCGTACGACCGTGCGCTGGCCTCGGCCGGCGGGGTCGACCTCCAGCTGCTCGGGATCGGGACGGACGGGCACATCGGGTTCAACGAGCCGTGCTCCTCGCTCGCCTCACGGACCCGGATCAAGACGCTGACCGAACAGACCCGGGTCGACAACGCCCGCTTCTTCGACGGGGACATCGAGCAGGTCCCGCACCACGTCATCACCCAGGGCATCGGCACGATCCTGGAGGCACGGCACCTGGTGCTGCTCGCGACGGGTGAGGGCAAGGCCGACGCGGTCGCGGCGACGGTGGAGGGACCGGTGGCCGCGGTGTGCCCGGCATCGGCGCTCCAACTGCACCCGCATGCGACGGTCGTGGTGGACGACGCGGCGGCCTCCAAGCTGAAGCTCGCGGACTACTTCCGCCACACGTTCGCCAACAAGCCGGACTGGCAGGGCATCTGAGGCCCGGAGCGCCGGCCCGGGGCCCCTTGCGGAGGGCACGGGCCGGCGCCGCCGTAACGGGCACCCGAGCCGACGCCCGGTCCGGGGCACGGGCCGTCGCCCTTGCGGAGGGCGTTGGCCTACCGACATGCAGAAGCGCCGGACCCCTGCGACAGGGGCCCGGCGCTTCTCGCGCGTACGGGCTCGGGCATCCGGGGCCCGCGGTCACGCTCCGGCGATGACCTCCGCGGCCGCCCGGCCGCACACCCGCGCCGCCCCGTGGGTCGCGATGTGCAGGGCACCGCGGGGAACGGCCTGGGGGACGCCCATCTCGACGACGATCGTGTCGGGGCGGGCGGCGAGGAGGGCGTCGAGCGTGGCGGCCATCCACGGGTGCCGGTGCTCGTCGCGCACGACGGCGACGATCCGGCGCGGGCCCGCCGCGGTGAGGGCGGCGGCCTCCGCGTCCTCACCCGAGAAGCTGCCCGTCTCCGTGCCGGGCAGCAGCCGGGCGAGCTCCGCCGCGACGCCCCACGGGGTCTCGTCCCCGACGGCGATGTTCGCGACGGGGGTCAGCGCGGCGACGAACGGCGGCTCCGTGAGCGGGGCGTACGTGTCGGAGTGCGTCACCGTGAGCGCACGCCGGGCGGCGACCAGCCCCACCTCGGCGGCGGCGCCGGACACGCCCCCCGGGCGCCCGGTGCCGAATCCGGCGGCGTCCGCGGAATCCGCCGGAGCCGCCGGGTCCACGCTCGCCGCGGCGGCCGTCCAGCGCGCGAGCGCCCGGACCCGGGCCGCCGCGTCGGCGAGGCGTTCCTCGGGGAGCTCTCCGGTGCGGACCGCGGTGACCAGGGCGTCGCGCAGCCGGCGTACCGTCTCGTCGTCCGCCAGACCGCCGCCCACGCAGATCGCGTCGGCGCCGGAGGCGATGGCGAGGACGCTGCCCTGCTCGATGCCGTAGGTCGCGGCGATGGCCTGCATCTCCATGCCGTCGGTGACGATCAGCCCGTCGTACCCCAGTTCCTCGCGGAGGAGGCCGGTGAGGATGCGGCGGGAGAGCGTGGCGGGACGGTCGGGATCCAGCGCCGGGACCAGGATGTGCGCGCTCATCACGGCCCGGGTGCCCGCGGCGATCGCGGCCCGGAACGGGACGAGTTCACGCGCCTGGAGCACCGACAGGTCGGCGTCGATCCGGGGCAGCGCGTGGTGCGAGTCGACGGCGGTGTCGCCGTGGCCCGGGAAGTGCTTCGTGCAGGCCGCCACCCCCGCGGCCTGGAGGCCGGTGACGTACGCGGCGGTGTGCCGGGCCACCAGGTCGGTGTCGGCGCCGAAGGACCGCACGCCGATGACCGGGTTGTCGGGGTTGGAGTTCACGTCGGCGGACGGGGCCCAGTTGAGGTTGACGCCGCAGGCGGCCAGGCGGTGGCCGAGGGCGAGGGCCACCTCCCGCGTCAGCTCGACGTCGTCCACCGCGCCCAGGGCGTGGTTCCCGGGGTAGGAGGACCCGGTCCGCACCTCCAGCCGGGTGACGTCGCCGCCCTCCTCGTCGATCGCGACGAGCACGTCGTCGCATTCGGCGCGCAACTGGGCGGTGAGGGCGGAGAGTTGTCCGGGTGAGGTGATGTTGCGGCCGAACAGGCCGACCGACGTGAGGCCTTCACCGAGCCGCCGGAGCAGCCAGTCGGGCGCGCTGGTCCCGGTGAAGCCGGGCTGGAGCACGGCGAGTGCGTCCCGCGTGAGCGTGTCGGTACCACTGGCGAGTGTCGTCATCGGGTGGCGTTATCCCTTCACGGCGCCCGCGGTCAGCCCCGCGGCCATCTTGCGCTGGACGATGAGGAAGAGAACGACGATCGGCACGGCCATCATCGTGGAACCGGCCATCATCGGGGCGTACTCGGTGCCGTGCTTGGTGGTGAAGTTGCCGAGCCAGACCGTGGCGGTCTGGTTCTTCTGGCTCATGAGCATCAAGGCGTAGAGGTACTCGTTCCAGGCCTGGATGAAGCCGTAGACCGAGGTGGCGACCATGCCGGGCGCCAGCAGCGGGAAGACCACGCGGATGAAGGCGCTCGTGCGGGAGCAGCCGTCGACCATGGCGGCCTCCTCCAGCTCCTTCGGGATGTTGACGATGAAGCCGCGCAGCGTCCACACCGTGAAGGGCAGGATGAAGGTCAGATAGGTGATGATCAGGCCGGTGAGCTTGTCGTACTGGCCGAGGTCGTTCAGCAGCAGGAAGACCGGGATGATCATGGCGACGAGCGGGACCATCTGGACCGCCAGGATGCCGACGATCACGATCTTGCGGCCGCGGAAGGCGAACCGGGAGATGGCGAGCGCGGCCAGCATGCCGACCACGATGCCGATCAGGACCACCGCGAGCGAGACGATCAGGCTGCGGCCCACCGGGCCCCAGAAGTCGGCGATGTCGAGCGCCCGGCGGAAGTTGTCGAGCGTGAGCGCGGTGGGCAGCAGGCTCGGGTCCGGGTCGATGGCGTCCTTCGCCGGCTTGAACGCCGTGTTCAGCATCCAGTAGACGGGGAAGCCCGCGGTGACGAAGACGAACAGGCCGAGGAGGTTCCAGCCGAGCCTGGACCGGCGCGGCCGGGTGGCGGCGGGGGCCGGGGCCGTCTTGCGGGGCCGGGCGGCGGGAGCGGTGGTCGTGGTCACTCGACCTCTCCGATCTTGAGCATCTGGCGCATGTAGACGGCGACCACACCGAGCAGCAGGAGCACGGTGAGCAGGGCGATCGCCGATCCCTGCGCGTAGTCGTTGACCACGAACGCGCGGTCGTACGAGTACGTGGTGAGCAGCTGGAACTCGGCCTCGGGATGACCGCCGCGCATCACGAAGACCTGCGGGAAGACGCCCATGTCCCAGATGACGGAGAGCGTCGTCAGCATCACGATGATCGGCTTGAGGATCGGCAGGGTGACGTAACGGAAGACGCCCCACGCGCCCGCGCCGTCGAGCCGCGCCGCCTCCTCCAGTTCCTTGGGCACCTGGGTGAGTCCGGCGCTGAGCGTGATGACGACGAACGGCACCGCGCCCCACACCACGAGCAGCATGATCACGGCCAGGCCCTGGGGGCCGCTGGCGAACCAGTTGTGGCCGATCATGTCGACGCCGGGGAGCCTGCTGAGCACCGCGTTGAAGACGCCGTAGTCGGAGTCGAAGAGCCACTTGAAGACGGTGGTGGCCACGATGATGGGCATGCCCCAGCTGGCCACCAGCGCGATGTTGATGAGCGTCTTCACCCAGCCCGACACCCGCTGCAGGAGCAGCGCGATCAGCATGCCGATGACCATCGTGAAGACGACGGAACCGCCGGCGAACACGATCGTGCGCACGACCACGGCCCAGAACTCACCGTCTCCGAGCACCTTGGTGAAGTTGTCGAAGCCGACCGACTCGGCGGGCTTGAAGCCCCACAGCTGGGACTGCCCGAACTCCTGGAAGGACAGGGTGACCAGGCGGACGAGCGGGTAGCCGAGGACCAGCGCGAGGATCAGCAGACAGGGGGCGAGCAGCGCCCAGGGTGCGGCCGTCCCCTCGGAGGTCCGCTTACGGCGTGGTCGTTCCGCGGGTGCGGGTGGTGGTGGCGACTGCCGCGTCGGCGGCACTTTGGCAGTGGTCGTATCAGCGGCACTCATCCGCGCGCTCCTCAGCGGTCCCTCGGGTCGTACGGGCGGCAGGCCCCGTCCCCGACCGGGTCGTACAGGTCGTACGGGAGGCGCGCCCCGTCCCTCTCCGGCTCACGGGCGTACGGGGAGCAGGCCCCGCCTCCCGGCAGGGTCGTACGGAAGGCAGGGCCCCGCCGACAACGGGGCCCTGCCTGACGGTCACTTGTTGTTGATGACCTTGTCGATCGCGGCGTCCGCGTCCTTCGCGGCGTCCTCGACCGACTTCTTGCCGGTGCCGATGTTCTGCAGCATGGTCTGCAGGACCTGGGCCTTCTCGACCTGGCCCCAGCCGGGCGCCATCGGGACGAACCAGTTGCTCTCGGCCGCGGTGGCCGGGACCGCCGTCTTCGGGTCGCTCTTCAGCGTCGCGAGGTCGGTCTTGTTGTTCGGCAGGTTGCCCTTGCCGATCAGGCCCTTCTGGCCCTCGGCGCCGGTGAGTGCGTTGATCCACTCGGCGGCGAGCTCCTGGGCGTCGGACTTCACCGGGACGGCGAGGTCGGAACCGCCGAGGAAGACCGGGAGGTTCTTGCCGGACGGGCCGGGGACCACGAAGTTCTCGAGGTTGCCCTTGAGCTTGCCGGTCTTGTCGTTCTTCGGGTCCTCGGAGGTCGCGCCCTCCCAGGCGGCACCGAAGATCATGCCGGACTTGCCCTGGCCGTACACGATGTAGCGGTCCGACTCGTCCTTGGTCTTGTCGCCGTGCATGTACTTGTCGACGACCGACTTGAAGGCCTTGAGTCCCTTGACCGACTCGGGCGAGGAGAGGTTGCCCTTCCACTGACCGCCCGACTCGACGGCGATGGAGCCGCCGGCGTCGTAGACGAAGGACATCGCGGCGTACCAGTCACGGGTCGGCTGGTACCAGGCGCTGAACTTGTCGCCCTGCTTCTTCTGGATCTTGTCCAGGTCGGCGGTGAGCTCCTTGTACGTCTTCGGCGTGGACTTGACGCCGGAGGCGGCGGCGATGTCCTTGCGCCAGTTGCCGACGCGGCCACCGGCGTAGTACGGCACGCCGTAGGTCTTGCCGTCGTACGTGACGGAGGCCTTGAGGCCGTCCAGCCACTGGTCCGCGTTGTCGAACTTCGACGCGTCGACGGGAGCGAAGGCGCCCTTGACCATGTAGCCGAGCATCTCGGTGTTGCCCATCTCGACCACGTCGGGGGCCTTGTCGGTGGCGAGCACCGCGTCGAGCTTGGCGTTCTTGTCCGGCCAGCCGTAGTACTCGTGGTTGATCTTGACGCCGGGGTGCTTCTTCTTCACCGCCGCGTCGGCGGCCTTGACCAGCTCGGGCCAGTTGTTCTGCGCGTCCACCGTCAGCCAGACGGTGAGTTCCTTGGCCTCCGCGCCGCCCTTGCCGCCCCCGGAGTCCTTGTCACTGTCCCCGCACGCCGCGATGGAAACCATCATGCCCGCGATACCGATCGCGGCTATCAGCTTGCGCTTCACGCCACCCTCCTCAGGGATGCCATAAACCCCCCTGCCCACCGCGGTGACCTGTGACGAGTACTGCCCGTGGGGCCGGGACCTGGACCAATGGTGTAGACCAGTACCGGGAGCTTGGCCTAGACCTAGAGGGGTGTCAAGGGTGAGGAAGACCCTTCAGGTGAGCGTTACGGGACCGACATATGCAGGGACCTTTCATTGCGCAAGTGACAGAACGGACAGGGGTGTTCCGGCGGCACGAACAGGGCACGTCGCGGGGCATGAGAGGCACCCGTCCGGCGCGATGGACTAGACCAACGGGAACCCCGACGGTATATAGAGGGGATCACGGAGCGTGCGGAGGCCACTCGCGCGCGAAGCCGTGCCACGATGTGAGCCGTGGCCGATCGGACAGGTCGGTCGCTTCGGCATCCGGAGCCGGGAAGGCAGAGCATGAGCACCGACGTCAGCAGTGCGGAGAACGAGGGTGGGGCACCCATCCGTACCGCGCGCGTGCCCAAGTACTACCGCCTGAAGAAGCACCTGCTCGACATGACGGAGACGCAGTCGCCCGGCACGCCGGTGCCTCCCGAGCGCACCCTCGCCGCCGAGTTCGACACCTCCCGCACCACCGTGCGACAGGCGCTCCAGGAGCTGGTCGTCGAAGGGCGCCTCGAACGCATCCAGGGCAAGGGCACCTTCGTGGCGAAACCGAAGGTCTCCCAGGCGCTCCAACTCACCTCGTACACCGAGGACATGCGCGCCCAGGGCCTCGAACCCACCTCGCAGCTGCTGGACATCGGCTACATCACCGCGGACGAGACGCTCGCGCAGCTGCTCGACATCTCGGCCGGCGGGCGCGTGCTGCGGATCGAGCGGCTGCGGCTGGCGAGCGGCGAGCCGATGGCGATCGAGACGACCCACCTCTCCGCCAAGCGATTCCCCGCCCTGCGCAGGTCGCTGGTCAAGTACACGTCTCTCTACACCGCGCTCGCCGAGGTGTACGACGTCCATCTCGCCGAGGCCGAGGAGACCATCGAGACCTCGCTGGCCACGCCCCGCGAGGCCGGGCTGCTCGGCACCGACGTCGGTCTGCCGATGCTGATGCTCTCCCGCCACTCGCTGGACAAGACCGGCCAGCCGGTGGAGTGGGTGCGCTCGGTGTACCGGGGTGACCGGTACAAGTTCGTGGCCCGCCTCAAGCGCCCGGTGGACTAGGGCCGGCCCGGCGTCCCCCGGGCGCGAGCCCCCGTGGTCCCGCACGGACGCCGGGGCCGGTCCGTCCCGGCCCCCTCTGTGTGCATTCGCCGCAGTGAAAACCCGCTGGTGGGGACCGATATGCGGACGGGGGGTTCCGCATGCTCGACGCCGTCGCCTAGATTGCCTGCGCGTTACACAGGTGATCAGCGAGGGGACGGAGCCGCCGAATGTCCGATGTGCCCGAAGTGAAGCCACCGGTGGTGACACCGGTCCGCGTGGTGATCGCCCTCTGCCTCGTCGCACCCTTCGTGGCGATGCTGTGGGTCGGCTCCTACGCGAAGACGGACCCGACCTTCATCGGGATCCCCTTCTTCTACTGGTACCAGATGCTCTGGGTGGTCGTCTCCACGCTGCTCACGATGACCGCGTACCAGCTCTGGCGGCGTGACCAGCGCGCCCGTACGACGCAGGACGGGGGTGCGTCGAAGTGAAGGACGGCGTGAACGGAGTCGCCCTGGGCGTCTTCATCTTCTTCTTCCTGGCCGTCACGGTCATGGGGTTCCTGGCCGCGCGCTGGCGCAAGGCCGACAACGAGCACAGCCTCGACGAATGGGGCCTGGGCGGCCGGTCGTTCGGCACCTGGGTGACCTGGTTCCTGCTCGGCGGCGACCTCTACACGGCGTACACCTTCGTGGCCGTACCCGCGGCGATCTACGCGGCGGGCGCGGCCGGCTTCTTCGCCGTGCCGTACACCATCCTCGTCTACCCGCTGATCTTCACGTTCCTGCCGCGGCTGTGGTCGGTCTCGCACAAGCACGGCTATGTGACGACCTCGGACTTCGTGCGCGGACGCTTCGGCTCCAAGGGCCTGTCCCTGGCGGTGGCCGTGACCGGCATCCTCGCCACGATGCCGTACATCGCGCTCCAGCTCGTGGGCATCCAGGCGGTGCTGGACGTGATGGGCGTCGGCGGCGGCGAGAACACCAACTGGTTCGTGAAGGACCTGCCGCTGCTGATCGCCTTCGGCGTGCTGGCCGCCTACACGTACTCCTCGGGTCTGCGGGCGCCCGCCCTGATCGCGTTCGTGAAGGACACCCTGATCTACATCGTGATCGCGGTGGCCATCATCTACATCCCGATCAAGCTCGGCGGGTTCGACGAGATCTTCAAGGCGGCCGGCGACAAGTACACCGCCGCCGGAGCGGGCGGGGTCGTGCCCGCCGAGGCCGGACAGTGGACGTACGCCACGCTCGCGCTCGGTTCGGCGCTCGCGCTGTTCATGTACCCGCACTCGATCACGGCGACGCTGTCCAGCCGCAGCCGCGAGGTGATCCGGCGCAACACCACGATCCTGCCGCTGTACTCCCTGATGCTGGGCCTGCTCGCCCTGCTCGGGTTCATGGCGATCGCGGCCGGGGTGAAGGTGCAGAACGGGCAGCTGGCGATCCCGCAGCTGTTCGAGACGATGTTCCCCGACTGGTTCGCGGGCGTGGCCTTCGCGGCCATCGGCATCGGCGCGCTGGTGCCGGCGGCGATCATGTCGATCGCCGCGGCGAACCTGTTCACCCGCAACATCTACAAGGACTTCATCAAGCCGGACGCGACCCCCAAGGAGGAGACGCGTGTCTCCAAACTGGTCTCGCTGCTGGTGAAGGTGGGGGCGCTGGCCTTCGTCCTCACCATGGACAAGACCGTCGCCATCAACTTCCAGCTGCTGGGCGGCATCTGGATCCTGCAGACGTTCCCGGCGCTGGTCGGCGGTCTGTTCACCCGCTGGTTCCACCGCTGGGCGCTGCTCGCGGGCTGGGCGGTCGGCATGGTGTACGGCACCCTCGCCGCGTACGGGGTCGCCTCCCCGACCCAGGCGCACTTCGGCGGCAGCTCGAAGGAGATCCCCGGCATCGGGGAGATCGGCTACATCGGTCTGACGGCCTTCGTGCTGAACGTCGTCGTGACGGTCGTGCTCACCTTCGTGCTGCGGGCCGTCAAGGCCCCCGACGGCGTGGACGAGACCTCGCCGCAGGACTACACGGCGGACGCCGGTGACCCGGGTGTCCAGGTGGAACTGCCGCCGGCCACGGCGGGTGCCACCCCCTGACCGAGTCGCGTACGACGGAGGGCCGCCGGGAAATCCGGCGGCCCTTCGTCGTGCCCGTCCGGCAGACTCGCCCGCATGGACATCCTCATCAGGAAGGCCCGGCCCGAGGAGTACGAGACGCTCGGGGAGATCACCGCGCAGGCCTATCTCGGCGACGGCCTGCTCGACTTCGGGGCGAGCGACGGCTATCTGGTGCACCTGCGGGACGTCGCGCGGCGCGCCGCCGCGGCCGAGGTCCTGGTCGCCGCGGACCGGGACGGCCGGGTGCTCGGCGGCGTGACCCACGTGCCGTCGGCCGACAGCGCCCTCGCCGAACTCGCGCGCCCCGGCGAGGCCGAGATCCGGATGCTCGCCGTCGCCCGCGAGGCGCGCGGACGAGGGGCGGGCGAGGCCCTGGTGCGCGCCTGCGTCGACCGGGCGCGGGCCACCGAGGGGTGCGTCGGCGTCGTGCTCTCCACCCAGCGCACCATGCACGCCGCGCACCGCATCTACGAACGGCTCGGCTTCACCCGGGCCCCCGCACGCGACTGGAACCCGGTCCCGGAACTCGACGACATCCTGCTGCTGACTTACGAACTGACGCTCTGACAGCTGCTGTTCCGGGCACCGGCTGACACCCTCCGAAGCCGACACGACACAACATGTGGGGGTGCGTCGGCGGCCCGGCACAAGATGTATGCTCATGCTCGCTGTCGCCGCAGGGGAATCCGGTGCGAATCCGGAACTGTCCCGCAACGGTGTACCTGTGCGCGACCCCGCACACGGTCAGTCCGAGGACCTGCCGACAGTGCGCCCGGTCCGTCCGGTCCGGGTGCCCAGACGTCCGGGCCTCGTGGAGTGGGCCGGTGGACGCACGCGTGCCCGTGCGGGGTGACGTGTGCCCCGCTGCCCTCCCGAAGGCCCCGTGCCGAGCGAGGGAGAGCCCCACGTGACCATCGCGCCAGCCGATCCGGCAGCAGCGACACCGTCCGCCACTCAGGCGGAGCCGGACGGTCCCGGTGCCGCGTTGCTGCGGACCCTGACCGACCTCACCGCGGACCTCCCCGACGCCGACCCCGGCCGGGTAGCCGCCGCCGCGCTGCGGGGCCGGTCCGCGCACGCGGACGAGGCGGAGCTGCGCGAGCTGGCCACGGAGGCCGCGGCCGGGCTCATCTCCGAGGACCCCGCCTACTCACGGCTGGCCGCCCGGCTGCTGACGCTCGCCATCGCCGCCGAGGCCGCCTCCCAGGGCGTCACGTCCTTCTCGGGATCGGTCGCCGTCGGGCACCGGGAGGGGCTGATCGCGGACCGCACCGCCGAGTTCGTCCGCCTGCACGCACCGCGCCTCGACGCGCTCGTCGACGTCGCGGGCGACGACCGCTTCGGCTACTTCGGCCTGCGCACGCTGCACAGCCGCTACCTGCTGCGGCACCCGATCACCCGGCGCGTGATCGAGACCCCCCAGCACTTCATGCTGCGCGTCGCCTCCGGTCTCGCCGAGGACGACACCTCCCGCGCCGTCGACGAAGTGGCCGCGCTCTACGGGCTGATGAGCCGGCTCGACTACCTGCCCTCCTCCCCCACGCTCTTCAACTCCGGCACCCGCCACCCGCAGATGTCGTCCTGCTACCTCCTCGACTCCCCGCTGGACGAGCTGGACTCGATCTACGACCGCTACCACCAGGTGGCCCGCCTCTCCAAGCACGCCGGCGGCATCGGCCTCTCCTACTCCCGCATCCGCTCCCGCGGTTCGCTGATCCGGGGCACGAACGGGCACTCCAACGGCATCGTCCCGTTCCTCAAGACGCTGGACGCCTCCGTCGCCGCCGTGAACCAGGGCGGCCGGCGCAAGGGCGCCGCGGCGGTCTACCTGGAGACCTGGCACTCCGACATCGAGGAGTTCCTGGAGCTGCGCGACAACACCGGTGAGGACGCCCGCCGTACGCACAACCTGAACCTCGCGCACTGGATCCCGGACGAGTTCATGCGGCGGGTCGACGCGGGCGGTACGTGGTCGCTGTTCTCGCCGGCGGACGTGCCCGAGCTGGTCGACCTGTGGGGCGAGGAGTTCGACGCCGCGTACCGCAGGGCCGAGGAGGCCGGCCTCGCGAGGAAGACGATCCCGGCGCGCGACCTGTACGGCCGGATGATGCGCACCTTGGCGCAGACCGGCAACGGCTGGATGACCTTCAAGGACGCCGCCAACCGCACCGCCAACCAGACGGCGGAGCCGGGCCACACCGTGCACTCGTCGAACCTGTGCACGGAGATCCTGGAGGTCACGGACGACGGGGAGACCGCCGTCTGCAACCTCGGCTCGGTGAACCTCGGCGCGTTCGTGGCCGACGGGGGCATCGACTGGGAACGGCTGGACGAGACCGTCCGCACGGCCGTGACCTTCCTCGACCGGGTCGTGGACATCAACTTCTACCCGACCGAGCAGGCGGGCCGCTCCAACGCCCGCTGGCGCCCGGTCGGCCTGGGCGCGATGGGCCTGCAGGACGTCTTCTTCAAGCTGCGGCTGCCCTTCGACTCCCCGGAGGCCGAGCAGCTCTCCACCCGGATCGCCGAGCGCATCATGCTGGCCGCCTACGAGGCCTCCGCGGACCTCGCCGAGCGCAACGGCCCGCTCCCCGCCTGGCAGAAGACCCGCACGGCCCGCGGTGTCCTGCACCCCGACCACTACGACACCGAGCCGGCCTGGCCGGAGCGCTGGGCGGCCCTGCGCGAGCGCATCGCGGCCGTCGGCATGCGCAATTCCCTGCTCCTCGCCATCGCCCCGACCGCGACCATCGCCTCCATCGCGGGCGTCTACGAGTGCATCGAGCCGCAGGTCTCCAACCTGTTCAAGCGCGAGACGCTGTCGGGCGAGTTCCTCCAGGTCAATTCCTACCTGGTGGACGAGCTGAAGCGGCTCGGCGTGTGGGACGCGCAGACCCGGGAGGCGCTGCGCGAGTCGGGCGGCTCGGTGCAGGGCTTCACCTGGGTGCCGCAGGACGTCCGCGACCTGTACCGCACCGCGTGGGAGCTGCCGCAGCGCGGCCTCATCGACATGGCCGCGGCCCGGACGCCGTACCTGGACCAGGCCCAGTCGCTGAACCTGTTCCTGGAGACGCCGACCATCGGCAAGCTCTCCTCGATGTACGCGTACGCCTGGAAGTCGGGACTGAAGACGACGTACTACCTGCGGTCCCGTCCGGCGACCCGCATCGCCCGCGCCGCCCGGGCGCAGACCCCCGTCCCCGTGCAGGCGGCCCCCGACGAGGACGCCGTCGCCTGCTCCCTTGAGAACCCCGAGTCCTGCGAGGCCTGCCAGTAATGTCCAGCACCCAGAATCTGCTCGACCCCGGCTTCGAGCTGACGCTCCGCCCGATGCGCTACCCGGACTTCTACGAGCGCTACCGGGACGCGATCAAGAACACCTGGACCGTGGAGGAGGTCGACCTCCACTCGGACGTCGCCGACCTGGCGAAGCTGTCCCGCGGCGAGCAGCACATGATCGGCCGCCTGGTCGCGTTCTTCGCGACCGGTGACTCGATCGTCGCGAACAACCTGGTGCTGACGCTGTACAAGCACATCAACTCCCCTGAGGCGCGGCTGTATCTCTCGCGCCAGCTGTTCGAGGAGGCCGTGCACGTCCAGTTCTATCTGACGCTGCTCGACACCTATCTGCCGGACCCGGAGGACCGCGCGGCCGCCTTCGACGCCGTGGAGAGCATCCCGTCGATCCGGGAGAAGGCCGCGTTCTGCTTCAAGTGGATGGACTCGGTGGAGAAGCTGGACCGGCTGGAGTCGAAGGCCGACCGGCGCCGCTTCCTGCTGAACCTGATCTGCTTCGCGGCGTGCATCGAGGGGCTCTTCTTCTACGGCGCGTTCGCGTACGTCTACTGGTTCCGCAGCCGCGGCCTGCTGCACGGCCTGGCGACCGGCACCAACTGGGTGTTCCGGGACGAGACGATGCACATGTCGTTCGCGTTCGAGGTGGTCGACACGGTCCGCAAGGAGGAGCCGGAGCTCTTCGACGACCGCCTCCAGGAGCAGGTCACCGACATGCTGCGGGAGGCCGTCGAGGCCGAGCTGCAGTTCGCGCGCGACCTGTGCGGTGACGGCCTCCCGGGGATGAACACGGACTCCATGCGGCAGTACCTGGAGTGCGTCGCCGACCAGCGTCTGACGCGGCTGGGCTTCGCTCCGGTCTACGGCTCGGAGAACCCGTTCTCCTTCATGGAGCTCCAGGGGGTTCAGGAGCTGACCAACTTCTTCGAGCGGCGGCCCTCCGCGTACCAGGTCGCGGTGGAGGGCTCGGTCGGCTTCGACGAGGACTTCTGAGTTCCGCCGGCAGCGCTCAGCTCCCGGTCGATGCGCCATTCCCGGCGCAGGCCGGCCAGTGAGGGCAGGGCCAGGACCAGGAAGACCGCGAGGACGGTGAGAAGGGCGACGGTGGTGTTCACGAGTGTCTCCATGAACACCACTGTCGCGCCGATCGCACCGCGGGGGCAGTGGCAGGACTGCCGCAGACCCTCGAATTACTGCCACAGTGCGGGCACACTGGCAGCATGCTGAAAAACGTGGCCGTGGTCCTGCTGGACGGTGTGCACCCCTTCGAACTCGGCGTGGTCTGCGAGGTGTTCGGGCTCGACCGCAGCGACGAGGGCCTCCCCGTGTACGACTTCGCGGTCGCCTCGGCGGAGGGCGCCACGCTGGACACCCACGCCGGGTTCACGCTGCGGACCGAGCACGGCCTGGAGCGGCTGGAGGAGGCCGACCTCGTCGTGGTGCCGGCCGGCGACTCCTACGCCGCCCGCTCCTACCCGGAGGACCTGCTCGCCGCGCTGCGCCGGGCCGTCGACCGGGGCGCCCGGGTGCTCAGCGTGTGCTCCGGCGTCTTCGTGCTCGGAGCGGCCGGGCTGCTGGACGGCCGGCGCTGCGCCGTGCACTGGCACCACGCGGACGCCCTGGCCCGCCAGTACCCGCGGGCACTCGTGGAGCCGGACGTGCTGTACGTCGACGAGGGGTCGGTGATCACCTCGGCGGGCACCGCGGCCGGTATCGACGCCTGCCTGCACCTCGTGCGCCAGGAGCACGGCCCGGAGGTCGCCAACGCCATCGCGCGCCGCATGGTGGTGCCCCCGCACCGGGACGGCGGACAGGCCCAATTCATCGAGCGGCCGCTCCCCCGCTCGCAGTGCGACACGGTCGGCGACGTGCTCGTCTGGATGGAGCGCCACCTCGACAAGGAGGTGACGGTCGAACAACTCGCGGCCCGCGCGCACATGTCCCCGCGCACCTTCGCGCGCCGTTTCCAGCAGGAGACCGGCACCACGCCGTACCGCTGGCTGCTGCGCCAACGCGTTTTGCTGGCACAGGAGTTGCTGGAGGCGACAGACGAGACGATGGACGCGATCGCCGGCCGGACCGGCTTCGGCAACGCGGCGGCGCTGCGCCATCAGTTCATGCGGAGTCTCGGCACCACCCCGGGCGCCTACCGCCGGGCGTTCCGCGGCCCGCGGGCTGCCTGAGACCGAGGGGTGCGCCCTCCCCCGAGGGCGCACCCGGAGCCTCGGCTCAGCGCGGTACGGCCTTCAGCACCAGCCCGTGCGGCCGCAGGGTGATGCCGACGCGCGTCGCATCGTTGGACTCGGCGACCTGCTCGAACCGCCACCTGGACGCCACCGTCGCCGTGATGATGCTGAGCTGGGCCATCGAGAGGTGGTCGCTCGGGCACTTCCGGTTGCCCACGCTGAACGGGCGCATCGCGTACTTCGGCAGGTCCTTGGAGCGCTCGGGAAGCCAGCGGTCGGGGTCGAAATCCAGGTGCCGCTCGTACGAGAGGGGGTCGCGCTGGATCGCGTACGGGCTGTACACGATGTCGGCACCGGCCGGAATGCGATAGCCGCCGAGCTCGGTTTCGGTCACCGCCCGCCGCGTCAATATCCATACGGCGGGACGCAGCCGCATCGTCTCGACGACGACATTGTTGGTGTGCGTCAGCTTTCGGACGTCCTCGAATGCGACGGGCCGGTCCCCTGCGACGGATTTGACCTCCGCACTCACCTTGGCCGCCTGTTCCGGGTGTGCCGTGAGGACGTGCAGGAGCCACATGATCGTGGATGCGATGGTTTCGCTTCCGGGGGTGAGTATCGCGACGACTTGGTCGTGGACCTCCTGCTCGCTGATGGGCTCCCCGTTGTCGTCCTTCGCTTCCAGCAATGCCGTCAGCAAATCGTCCGGCTTTTGACCAGATGCACGGCGTTCGGCGATGATCTCGTCGACCAGAAGGTGCAAATCAGCCAAGGCCCGGTCGAATTTTCGATTGGCCGGAAGGGGCAGCCGATAGAGGGGCCCCGCCGGGATGACCATGCGCTGGTACATACCGCGGAACACCGTCGTGAGCGCGATGCTCAGCCGCTCGGCACGCTCGTCCATGAACTGCCCGCGCAGCAGGCAGCGGGCCGCGATGCGCACGGCCACCCGGAAGGATTCGGAGGTGCAGTCGACCGGTCGGCCGGACGCCCAGCGGTCCGCGAACGCGCGCGCCTCCTCCTCCATCACCGACGCGTACTCGTGGATGATGTCCGCCCGGAACGCGGGCTGGATCGTCCGGCGTTGCCGCCGGTGCAGCGGGCCGTTGGCGGTCGCGACCCCGTTCTTGCCCAGCAGCCCTTCGAGGGACTCCCAGAGCGGGCCGCCTATCTCGTAGTCGGGGCTGAGCGCCAGTTCCCCGGTGAGGGCCGGCGTGGTGACCGCGTACACCGTCTTGGGGCCCAGCTTGAGCCGGACGACGTCGCCGTGGTCGCGCAGCCGGGCCAGGAAGCCCAGTGGGTCGCGGGCCAGTTTCCAGCCGTGACCGAGACCCGGAATGCCCCCGCCGGCCAGAGGCGGGATGGACAGCTCCGGCACCCGGGGTGCCGCGGGCCGTACGGACTCGACGGTCATTTCTCACCTGCCGCTTCGTTGTTGACGTACGGGGGCGTGGCGCGGTCGTCCCAGCTGTCGACCATGTACCGGCCGGACTCGTGGTGGAACCAGTACACGGAGCTGAACCAGTTCCGCATATTGGAGAGACAGGCCTTCACGGCGACGCTCAGTTCCTTTCCCCGCACGGTCCCGTCCGCGAGGGAGTCGGCGAGCCGTTCCACGTCCTTTTCGACGGCAAGGAATTCTGAAATGCATTCCTCCACCCGTCGGCGAACTTCCGTGACCGCCTCTTCGAGGGTCAGCCCCTCGTGCTGGATGAGGCTTATTCCAAGATTGTGGACTTCATCACCCGCTATCTCCTTGGGCAGTGAACAGAGGTCGTTGTACCAGGCCGCGAATTCTTGGCAGAGCAGGGCTGCCCGCGCAAATGCCGGGTTTTCCCGCACAGCGGCGGGAAGTTCACATCCCGCGCTCGGCTCCAGCAGATCCGTCCAGATCCAGTGGGCGAAGGTGAGCCGCCGGAGTTCAAGATATTCCTCGACCGTCGGCACCCTTCCCGACGTACGGTTGCGGAATTCCCTGTCGTACGCCTCGATGACCGCGTGGAAGTGTCCGGCGAAGCGGGCGTTCCACTGGTCGCCCAGGAACGCGTACAGGCGGACCATGCTGTCGGCGAACGCCGCGACCAACGGGTCCTGATGGTGCAGGTGGTCCCGCGGGGAGTCGAGTGCCGCGTGCAGCCGGAACCTGAGCCGGCGCCAGGCCGCCGGGCGGCCGTGGACGATGTCGCGGTCGTGACGGTCGTCCCAGACGAAGAACCACGCGCTGTAGTCCGCTATCGCCTGGAGCACCTCGTCCGGCGCGCCTATGTAGAAGCCCGCCATGAGGTCCGTGTAGCACAGTCCGTCGGCATATTCTGCGACCTTGTCCGCCGGCATGAGCCGCTTTTCGAGGAGCCAGGCCCGGGTCTTCTCCTGCAGACGGGGCCAATACGGGTGCAGTTGACGGGGAAACGCGGCCTCGATCACCGGAAGAGAGAGCGCCGGTGGCACCGCGACCGCGGTCGGTGTCGATGAAGTGCCGTGTGAGAAAGCATGCACGAACAAACCCCTCTCAGCCGCCTGTTGGCGCTACGCCTCTCCCCGCTGTGCCGGGCGCGCGCCGTTGCGTATCCCCGCACTTCCTATTCAGCACCACAACTGACCGTTCTGGGAACGGATTTGCTCCACTCACTCCCCCAAGGTGCCGAGAATCTCCCCTTGTGTGACTGGTTTCGGATCGCAGGAGGAGCACAAGGGATCGAACGTGCGACGCACACACGAACGGCGCCTGGCCGGGCGGGTGCCCGGCCGGACGCCGTCCGGCGGAGCTCACGAGAGACCGTGAACCCCTTCTGTCATTTTCAGTCCCAGCCGTTCACCGACCCGTCCCGGCCAGGCGCCGGAACGTCGGGGACCGCCACCGGGGCCGCTCAGTCGTTCGCCACGACCGGGTAGCGGGGCTCGTTCTCGGCCATCTGCCGCAGCGCGTCCTTGCGCTCGCGCTTGGAGAGCCGGTCGATGTAGAGGTAGCCGTAGAGGTGGTCCGTCTCGTGCTGGAGGCAGCGGGCGAAGTAGCCCGTACCGCGCACCCGGATCGGGTTGCCCTTCTCGTCCTGCCCGGTGACCTCGGCGTAGTCGGGGCGGGCGAGCGGTGCGTACGCGGTCGGCACCGAGAGGCAGCCCTCGTTGCTGTCGTCCAGCCGGCGCAGCTCGGCGGGCAGCTCGACGATCTCGGGATTGCAGACGACGCCGACGTGCCGCCGGCCCTCGTCGTCCATGCAGTCGTACACGAAGACCTTCAGGTCCACACCGATCTGGTTGGCGGCCAGGCCCACGCCCTCGGCGGTGCGCTGGCTGGCGAACATGTCGGAGACCAGCTGCTGCAGCTCGGCCCCGAACTCGGTGACGTCCTTGCACTCCTTGTGCAGCACCGGGTTGCCGACGACCGTGATCGGCCGCGAGGTGCCGGGCTCGCGGTAGGCGGTCTCACGCTCCTCGCAGTCCTCGGTGTCGATGACGAAGCCCTCGTCGTCCACGGGGAGCACGCCCGCGTGCTGCTGATCGGTGTCCTGCTGCGCCATGACCGACGTACGCCTTTCCTGCAACCGGGAGAGAAATTCTGCGGGTACAGCCTAAAGGGGCGCGTCGCGGGCCTTTGCGCTAACAGACCTCTTCGAGGTCCCGCCAGTCCCGGGAGTCCGGGCTGTCCGCGACCCAGCCGTCGAGCAGCCCCCGGACGAGCGAGGCGGGCGCCGCGAGTCCGCACTCGCGTTCGGGAACCCACAGCTGCCCGTCGGTGACGTGCCCCAGCGGCCCCGGATGCCCCGGTTCGCTGTGGTCGTGCGGGTCCAGGTGCTCGCCGTCGCCCTCGTCGGAGGGCATCCGTGACTCGGAGCACATCCGGCACAGCAGCCGGACGGACGACGACCAGTCCTCGGCGGCGAAGCCCGCGTCGGCGGCGAGCCGCTCCAGTGCGTCCCGGTCGTCCTCGGTGGCCGCCTCCAGCAGCACGACCCAGGTCGGCACGGGCGAGGGCGCCCACAGCTCGATCTCGTCGAAGACGGGGTAGGAGTGCCCGGCCGCCGTCGTCCGCTCGCCGTGCGGCACCCCGTCGTGCAGCACGACCTCGCCCCAGCGCCGCCCGGAGGACGGCAGCGGAATGGACAGCACCTCGATCCGGGCGGGGTCCAGCCTCCGCCCCCACACCACCTCGGCCTCGCCCTCCGGCGACAGCCGTACGGCGGCACTGCCCAGGTCCATGCCCACCGGCTCGCCGGAGACGGCGGCACCGCCGGGCACCCGCAGGCCGTACGCCTGCCAGGCACGCCGGGCCAGCGGCCAGTCCTGGAGCGCGGTGGCCGCGATGCCCACGTTCCACCAGTCAGGTGCGCCCGCCTCGCGGTCGAGCAGCGCGACGGCGCGCAGTCCGGCCGCCCGCGCCTGCTCCCAGTCGTGGCGGAACTTGTGCAGCAGCGCCAGGTTGAACCAGGACTCCGACAGCCAGGGCTCCAGGTCCGCGGCGCGCGTCAGCAGCGCTCCCGCGTCCTCGTAACGGCCGTCGCCGATCAGCGTGAACGCGCGGTCGGTGGCCTGCCGCCATGAGGCGGAGGGCCGGTGTCGTCCCTTGCCGAAGATCCTCACGATTCCCGCCTGCCAGTTCCTTGCGATTCCCGCCTGCTGGTCACTTGAAGAGTCCCTTGAGGACCATGCGGCCCAGGGCCGGCCGGTGCCCCCGAACACCCTCTTCCTCGCATCCAACCACGTACCGTCGGACGGCCGCTCATTACCCATGGGTTACCCAGCCCGGGGCAAGGTCAGACCGGGCCGGGACAGGACCCGGGCCAGCGACTCCACGACCTCCGGCTGGTAGTCCCGGGCGGTGCCCAGGCGCAGTTTCTCCAGCGCGGTGAGGGGCCCACCCGGCCCTGCTTCCCGGGCCATCTCCTCGTATGCGTTCACCGCGCGGACGATCCGTGCGGTGACCGGCTGGTCCCGGTAGGGGTCGGCCTGCCGCTCCACGACCACCGCGACCTCGGCGTCCACACCGGTCTGGCGCACCACGGCGCCGCCCAGCAGCGCTATCCGCCGCTGCTCGTCACGCGGGAGGACGGCGGTGGCGCCCGCGGGCACCGGGTCGACGAGGCTGAGCTGTCCGATGTCGTGCATCAGGGCCGCGTACTCCAACACGGTCAGGTCGGGCTCGGAGAGGCCCAGCTCCCGCCCCACGGCACGGCTGAGCGCGGCCACGCGGCGCGCGTGCCCGGCGGGCGTGTACCCGGCGATCTCGGTGGCGCGCGCGAGGGAGGCGATGGTCTGCCGGTAGGTCGTCCGCACCGCCGCGTAGCGCCGGAAGGACAGCTGGGTGAGCAGCAGCGGCAGGGAGAAGACGGGCAGCGCCCAGAGGCCGACGACCGCGACGGCGAGGGACATCACCGCGCCGGTGGCGCAGACGGCCGACCCGATGCCGAGCGTGGCCCGCAGCTCGTCCCGCAGCAGGGGCCCGAACGGCCAGCCCGTGCGCGCGTGCGCCATGGCCGCCGCCAGCACGGCGTCGCACAGGGCGGTCAGCACCAGCAGGGCCACCAGCAGCAGGGCGTAGGCCGGGCCGTTCCACTCGCTCAGCCTGCCCTCGTTGTAGAGCGGCTGGAAGCAGACGGCGGCGAACCCGACCGTGAGCACCCGCCGGGTGAGGTGGTCGAGGGTCGGCCCCCGGCCCCGCGCGACGTGCGGGACGCAGCCGACGAGTGCGGCCGCGACCACGACGGCGACGATCTGCTGGGGGTCGTGGTGGGTGGGGCCGCCGCCGTTCTCGCCCAGCAGCGCGTACGCGAGCGCGCCGGCGGCCCCCAGCGGCGCGGACTCCCGCTCCTCGGCCCCGCTCCACCGGGACAGTTCACCGACG
The DNA here is from genome assembly GCF_055567695.1 of Streptomyces sp. NPDC026417. Lineage (NCBI taxonomy): Bacteria > Bacillati > Actinomycetota > Actinomycetes > Kitasatosporales > Streptomycetaceae > Streptomyces > Streptomyces sp. NPDC026417. The sequence continues at coordinate 59,609 of NZ_JBVHPY010000005.1, read as the reverse complement.
GCGACGAGCACGCCGAAGGCCAGGGCGACGCCCCGCTCGTCGAGGCCGTGCCAGAGCGTGTCGGCGAGGCATCCCAGGGCGAGCAGGACGGCGCAGGCGTGCACGGACGTGAGGGCGAGCGGGGGCCGCGCCGCACGGGCGGCGCCCTGCCCCACGGCACTCACGAGGCCCTCCCGCCGGCCGGGTCCCGGCGCTCTCGCGCCGCGCCGGGCACGGGTGCCGCGGGCGGGCGGGCCCCGCCGCGCGGCTGCGGCACGGTGGTGCCGGCGGCGTCCGCGGTGACCACCGGGTGCCAGCCGTGCCGGCGCAGGGCCCGTACCAGGGCGGTCACCATCTGCGGGTCGAACTGTGCCCCGGCGCAGTTCTCCAGCTCCGCCAGCGCGGCCGGCACCGGCCGGGCCCGCCGGTAGGACCGGGTCGACGTCATCGCGTCGAAGGCGTCGGCCACGGCCACCACCCGCGCGAACTCCGGGATCTGCCGGCCCGCCAGCCCGTACGGGTAGCCGCTCCCGTCCAGTCGCTCGTGGTGGTGCAGGATGGCCGACCGCGCCTCGCCGAGGAACCCGATCCCGCGCACCATCTCGTGCCCGTACTCGGGGTGCAGCTCGATGATCCGGCGCTCCTCCGGGGTCAGCGGCCCGTCCTTGCGCAACAGCCGGGTGGGCACGCCGAGTTTGCCGACGTCGTGCAGGATTCCCGCGAACCGCAGGCACTCGACGCGTTCGTCGTCCATGCCCAGTTCACGGGCGATCATCATGGACGCCTGCCCGACCCGCTCGCTGTGCCCGCGGGTGTAGCCGTCCTTGATGTCGACGGCCTGCACGAGCGCCCGGATGGTGGCCTGGTGGGCGGCCTGCTCGCGGTGGTACTGGGCGAACACCCAGCAGGAGATGTACATCGGCAGCAGCACGAGCAGCGCGGCGACCGGTCCGTAGGGGCTGCGCCACAGAACCGCCATCATCAGTCCGGCGAGTCCGTGCACGGTGACCGGGGCGAGGGAGCGCAGGAAGAGCCCGCGCCAGGCGGTGCGCGCCGGCACCCGCTCGGCGGTGGCCAGGATCCCGCCGTCCAGGACGGTCAGGACCAGGCAGAAGGCCAGGACCGCCGCGGAGGCGGGCACGAGCGCGTAGGGGAAGTCGGGCGCCACGACCGCATCCCGTCCGCCGAGCGACCAGTGCACCCGGGCCGCCGCCCAGATCCCGACGACGAGCCGGGCCGCGCGCCAGATCCGGCGCAGCCGGCGCGGGCGCTGTTCGACGCGGGAGAGGAGCGCGCCCGGCAGGGCGACGAGCGCGGCTGCCGCGGGCGGCAGCAGAAAGGCCCCGGCCAGCAGGACGGGGAAGAAGGTGCCCATCCCCCGGGGCGCGCGGTGGCCGACGAAGCGGCAGCGCGTGAGCTGCTCGCAGGCGGCGTACAGCCCGGCGAGCAGGGCGACCTCCCACCAGGGCGTGCGGAGGTCCGGGAGCGGAGCGAGGCAGAGCGCGGCACCGACGACGACACAGGACACGTGGACCCGGGCCCGCGCCGGAATCGACCCCATCCCCTGCCCCCTCCCCTGCTCAGGCTTCCGGAGCCTAGAGCGGAGGAGTCGGCGCGTGGGGGGCAATGGCCCAATCCGCGGGCCCGGAGCCCGCGGATTAGCACGTTCGGGTGACGGAGTGACCGACGGGCGCCTCCCGGCGGGGAGTTCGCGCGAGCCGGGTCAGGACTCCGGGGCGGTCGCGGTCACGTCGTGCTCGGGGACCGTCTGACCGGAGCGGATCAGGTCGATGCGGCCCATGACCTTGGCCCGCAGGTCGGTCGGCACGTCGTCCTGCCCGCAGCACCGCTTGACCAGCTTCTTCACGGCCTGTTCGAGGCCGTACTTCTCCAGGCAGGGGGAGCACTCCTCGAAGTGCACCTCGAACTTGGTGCAGTCCGCGTCCGGCATCTCGTGGTCGAGGAACTCGTAGAGATGGTCGAGGACCTCACTGCAATCCGTCTCGTGCGGCTCTCCGCAGCTCATGAGCCCGAGCCTTTCGCTTCGTTCGACTCTCCGGCGCCGGCCGGGACCAGTCCGCGGTCACGCGCGTAGTCCTCGAGCATGCCGCGCAGTTGGCGACGGCCCCGGTGCAGCCGGGACATCACCGTTCCGATGGGTGTCCCCATGATGTCCGCGATCTCCTTGTACGCAAAGCCCTCGACGTCCGCGAGATAGACGGCGATGCGGAACTCCTCGGGGATCGCCTGCAGTGCCGACTTCACGTCCGAGTCGGGCAGGTGGTCGAGCGCCTGCGACTCGGCGGAGCGCAGACCCGTCGACATGTGCGACTCCGCACGCGCCAGCTGCCAGTCCTCGATCTCCTCGGCCGCGCTGCGCTGGGGTTCGCGCTGCTTCTTGCGGTACGAGTTGATGAAGGTGTTCGTCAGGATGCGGTAGAGCCACGCCTTGAGGTTGGTGCCCTCGCGGAACTGGTGGAAGGACGCGTACGCCTTCGCGTAGGTCTCCTGCACCAGGTCTTCCGCGTCGGCCGGGTTGCGCGTCATGCGCAGCGCCGCCGAGTACATCTGGTCGAGGAATTCGAGCGCGTCCCGCTCGAAGCGCGCGGTGCGCTCGGCGGACGTTTCCGCCGACGCGTCGCTCGTGCCCTGGCCCTCGGGCTGCTCCGCCTGGCCGTGTTCGGTCCCTGCGTCGGTCCCAGTGACCGGACCCACCTCCTCCAGCGACGTGGCGGAACCGAAACCGGTCCCACTCGAATCGGAGGATAGACGACGATCCGGTCCGCCCGCCGCCCGAATAGGGGCGGTCTTTGCCGCATGCAGAACCGACCAGTCCAGGTCAGCGGCGCTGCGACGGCTCGGGCAGATGGTCGAACCCATGCGGCGGACTTCCTCTCGTACGAACGGCGAGCACTGCTGCGTGCTGTCTGATCCGGACAACAGCGCTCCGCCGGTCGGCATTCCCGCGGGCGTGCCGGATGCGTCACGTCCGTTCACCCGAGTGACGAGAGCCACTTCGCCGTCCCGTCGGTGAGGATCCCGAGCGCCTCGTCCTGGCCGAGCGGCGCGCGCTTGGGTACGGCGAAGCCGTGATCGCCGTGCGGCACCTCGACGAGGTCGTACGGCCCGTCCGGGAACTCCGCGGGTCTGCCGAACGGGTCGTTGCCGCCCTGCACGACGAGGGTGGGCACGCCGGCGGCGAGCAGTTCGTCGGCGCGGGACTTCTCGGGCCTGCCCGGCGGGTGCAGCGGGAAACTCAGCCCGAGCACGGCGTGGGCGCCCAGTTCGCGCGCCGTACGGCAGGCGACCCGGGCCCCGGCGCTGCGGCCGCCCGCGACCACCGGCACGCCCGGCACGAGCAGTGCCGGCCACAGTCCGCGCCATCCCGCGTCCAGCGTCTTCGGCGCGGGAGCCAGCTTCTTGCCGGCCACCCGCCAGGGCTGCTCCACGAGGGCCACGCCGACTCCGTGCCCGGGCAGTACCCGTGCCAGCGCCTGCAGGTCCCGCGCCTCGATCCCGCCGCCCGCGCCGTGGCTCAGGGCGAGCACGAGCCGGGGCCGCGGCGGGAGGTGCCAGGTCACCCGGGCCGTGCCGGTGTCCGTCTCGACCGTCTCGGTCACATGTGTCGCGTCCGTCACATCAGAAGAGTGTGCCCTCTTCGGGGCCGTCCAGTTCCTTCAGCAGCTCCGGGCCGTTGTTGCGCACGTTGCTGACGGCGGTGGAGACGGGGTAGGCGCGCATCAGTCCGGAGGGCGGCGGCGCGAGCAGGGCGCGGACGTCCTCGGCGTCGGTGCGCGCCGGGTCGAGCCAGGCGTCCCAGCGGTCCGGGGTGAGCATCAGGGGCATCCGAGGGTGGATGTCGGCCAGGGCGTGCGGGCCCTCGGGGGGCGCGACGGCGAGCGGGGCCGTCTCCGCCTCCGTGGTGATGACGGAGCACGTCACCCACCAGGCGCCCGGATGGTCGTCGGGGAGCGTCCGGTCGCGCCAGAACTCGTACAGGCCGGCCATCGCGAAGACGGAGCCGTCCGCGGGCGTCACGAAGTACGGCTGCTTGCGCGGGCGCTTCTTCCTGCCCTCGACCTCCAGCTCCCGCTCGGCGGACCCGGTCACCCACTCGTAATAGCCGTCCGCGGGGATGATGCAGCGCCGGGCGGCGAAGGCCCGGCGGAAGGACGGCTTCTCGTGCACGGTCTCGGCGCGGGCGTTGATCATCCGCGCGCCGCCCTCGGGCGTCCTGGCCCAGGACGGGACCAGACCCCACTTCAGCCTCCGCAGCTGGCGGACGGGCCGGCCCGGCGCGGCGGAACTGGCGGCGGCCGCGTCGGCGTCCTTAACCGGACGGTCGAGGACGGCATAGACCTCCTTGGTCGGGGCCACGTTGAAGTCGGGTGCGAGTGCCTCCTCGGGCTCCCACTTCTCGATCTCGAAGACTCCTGCGAGATCCTCGGGCCCACGACTCGCTGCATACCGTCCGCACATACGTGCCACACTGCCAGATTCCGCGACACCAGAGGGAGCCATCGCCGACCATGGACAGCACCGCATCCGCCTCGTTGGCCGGGCTCTGGGACCAGGTGTTCGGCAGCCAGCCGGACCCGGACGTCTGGGTGGTGATCGCCACCCTGGCCGCCGCCGTCGCCGTGGTCGTCCCGCACGTCCTCTGGCGGCTCTCGCGCAACGCGATCACCATCGCCCACGAGGGCGGACACGGCCTGGTCGCGCTGCTCACCGGCCGCAGCCTGAGCGGCATACGCCTGCACTCGGACACCAGCGGCCTCACCGTCAGCCGCGGCAAGCCGACCGGACTCGGCATGATCCTGACGGCGGCCGCCGGCTACACCGCGCCGCCGCTGCTCGGGCTCGGCGGCGCCGCGCTGCTGGCCGCCGGGCACATCACCGCGCTGCTGTGGCTGGCCACCGTCCTGCTGGTGGCGATGCTGGTGATGATCCGCAACGCCTACGGCGCCCTCACGGTGCTGCTCACCGGCGGCACGTTCCTGGTGGTGTCCTGGCTGGCCGGGCCCCAGGTGCAGGCGGCGTTCGCGTACGCGGTGGTCTGGTTCCTGCTGCTGGGCGGGGTCCGGCCGGCCTTCGAACTCCAGGCCAAGCGCCGGCGCGGCAACGCGGGCGACTCCGACGCGGACCAGCTGTCCCGGCTCACGCACGTGCCGGCCGGACTGTGGCTGTTCCTGTTCCACGCGGTGTCCCTGTGCTCCCTGATCGGCGGCGGACGCTGGCTCCTCGACGTGTGAGCCCACCCCGCACGACGGCCCGCCGCGCCGGCGGGCGGCACAGGCGCGACCGGTTCTTACCACCGCTCTGTTTCGCTCGGATTTCGCCGCTTTTGATCAAGATCTCCGCCCATCGGAAACCACTAAAGTGGGGGCATGACCGTTAACCCCGCGCACACCGCCCTCTGGCCCGCCCCGCACGCGAGCGGAGCCGTCGACGCGACGGTCCACGTACCGGGGTCGAAGTCGGTCACCAACCGGGCTCTCGTGCTGGCCGCCCTCGCCTCCGAGCCCGGCTGGCTGCGCCGCCCGCTGCGCTCGCGGGACACCCTGCTGATGGCCGGGGCACTGCGCGCGATGGGCGTCGGCATCGAGGAAACGGTCTCCTCCAGCTCCACCGTCGCCGTCGGCTCCGACGGCACGGGCGAGGCCTGGCGGATCATCCCCTCCGGCCTGCGCGGCCCGGCCACGGTCGACGTCGGCAACGCGGGCACGGTCATGCGCTTCCTGCCGCCGGTCGCCGCGCTGGCCGACGGTCCCATCCGCTTCGACGGCGACCCGCGGTCCTACGAGCGCCCGCTGAACGGCGTGATCGACGCCCTGCGCGTGCTCGGCGCCCGGATCGACGACGACGGCCGCGGCGCGCTGCCGCTGACCGTGCACGGCGGCGGCGCCCTGGACGGCGGCCCGGTGGAGATCGACGCGTCGTCCTCGTCGCAGTTCGTCTCCGCCCTGCTGCTGTCGGGCCCGCGCTTCAACCAGGGCGTGGAGGTCCGGCACACCGGCTCGCGGCTCCCCTCGATGCCGCACATCCGGATGACGGTCGACATGCTGCGCACGGTCGGCGCCCAGGTGGACACCCCCGAGTCGGGCGGCGAGCCGAACGTCTGGCGGGTCACGCCGGGCGCCCTGCTCGGCCGCGACCTGACCGTCGAGCCCGACCTCTCCAACGCCCAGCCGTTCCTCGCGGCGGCCCTGGTGACCGGCGGCAAGGTCCTCATCCCCGACTGGCCCGAGCACACCACCCAGCCCGGCGACCGGCTGCGGGAGATCTTCACCGAGATGGGCGGTTCCTGCGAACTGACCGACCGGGGTCTGGAATTCACCGGATCGGGTGCGATTCACGGCATCGACGTGGACCTCGGCGAGGTCGGCGAGCTGACCCCCGGCATCGCCGCGGTCGCCGCCCTCGCGGACTCCCCCTCCACCCTGCGCGGCGTGGCGCACCTGCGCCTGCACGAGACGGACCGGCTGGCCGCGCTCACCAAGGAGATCAACGAACTCGGCGGTGACGTCACGGAGACCGCCGACGGCCTCCACATCCGCCCGTGCCCGCTGCACGGCGGTGTCTTCCACACCTACGACGACCACCGCATGGCCACCGCGGGCGCGATCATCGGCCTCGCCGTGGAGGGGGTCGCCATCGAGAACGTGGGGACGACGGCGAAGACCCTCCCGGACTTCCCCGACCTGTGGACCGGAATGCTCGGGAACTGACGGGCGGACTGGGATCATGCGCCGCTACGGCAAGCACACCGACGAGGACGACATCCGCAGCCGCCCCAACCGCAAGGGCAACCGGCCGCGTACGAACATCCGGCCCAAGCACGAGGAAGCGGTCGAGGGCATGGTCGTCACGGTCGACCGGGGCCGGCTCACCTGCCTCGTCGAGGACCGCCTGGTCACCGCGATGAAGGCCCGCGAACTGGGGCGCAAGGCCGCCGTCGTGGGCGACCGGGTGGCGATCGTGGGGGACCTCTCCGGGGAGAAGGACACCCTCGCCCGCATCGTCCGCATCGAGCCGCGCGGCTCCGTGCTGCGCCGGACCGCCGACGACGACGATCCCTACGAGCGCGTGGTCGTCGCCAACGCCGACCAGCTCGCGATCGTCACGGCCCTGGCCGACCCCGAGCCCCGCCCACGACTGATCGACCGCTGCCTGGTGGCGGCGTACGACGGCGGTCTGGAGCCGCTGCTCGTCCTCACCAAGTCGGACCTCGCCTCGCCCGACGAACTCCTGGAGCTCTACGGGACGTTGGGTGTCCCCTACGTCGTGACCAGCCGTACGGAACTGGAGAACGGCGAGGCCGTGGAGCGGGTGCGCAAACAGCTCGACGGCAAGATCACGGCATTCGTCGGGCACTCGGGCGTCGGCAAGACGACCCTGGTCAACGCCCTGGTCTCCCTCGACCGGCGGCGCAGCACCGGGGTGGTCAACGCCGTCACCGGGCGCGGCCGGCACACCACCACCTCGGCGCGCGCGATCCCGCTGCCCGGGTCGGCCGGATGGGTCGTCGACACCCCGGGGGTGCGGTCCTTCGGACTGCACCACGTGGACCCGTCCCGGGTGATCAAGGCCTTCCCCGACCTGGAGCCCGGCACCGAGGGCTGCCCGCGGGCGTGCAGCCACGACGAGCCGGACTGCGCGCTGGACCAGTGGGTCGCCGACGGTCACGCGGACCCGGCCCGCCTCTACTCGCTGCGCCGGCTGCTCGCCACCCGGGAACGGCACGAGGGCGACTGACCGGCGTGCGGTGCGGCACGCGGGCGGGCGACCGTGTGCCGGGGGGCGGCCGGCCGGGGCGCCGCCGGGGTCGCGCCGCTCCTCCCGAGCGCTTGCGGCGGAACGCCGCTGACCTCCGCGTTGTTTGCGTCCACGGCACGTCGGTAAGGGCATAATCGCACCGAGCCCGATCCGAGCCAGGCTGAGCAGTCGACGTGGTACGCGGGAGGACAAGACATGGCGTGGCTGCTGGTCGTAGTGGCGGGCCTTCTGGAGACGGGCTTCGCCGTCTGCCTGAAGCTCTCGCACGGCTTCACCCGGCTCTGGCCGACGGTCGCGTTCTCCATCTTCGCGCTCGGCAGTTTCGGTCTGCTGACGCTCTCCCTGAAGAAGCTCGACGTCGGTCCGGCGTACGCGGTGTGGACCGGCATCGGCGCCGCCGGCACCGCCATCTACGGGATGATCTTCCTCGACGACCTGGTGTCCACCCTGAAGATCGTCTCGATCAGCTTCGTGATCATCGGCGTGATCGGACTCCAGCTGTCGGGTTCCACGCACTGACCCCCCCGTACGGTGCCGGCCCGCAACCGGGGCCGGGCCGCCGGAGGTTCACGGGCACTCAGGACGTGGCCCCCAGGACCCGGTGCGGTGGTGCCAGCGCGGCCTTCACCAGGTCGGCGACTCCCCCGGCGCCCGGCGGCGCCGCCACGCAGGACAAGGTGAGCCGCACGACCAGCTCGCAGGAACGGGCCAGTTCGGAGACGTCCGCCCGGCTGGTGCCGGGCCCGGAGAGGGCGGCGACGGCCCGGTCCCGCACCAGGCCCACCAGATCGGCGGGCGAGGGCAGCGGACCGTCCGCTCGGCGCTGCGCCGGCACCGCGGACGACGAGGGCACCGCAGAGAGCGTCGGCGACGGCAGCCGTTCGCTCCAGCAGCCGGTCAGCATGGCCCGTACCAGCGCGTTGCCGCGGGCCGTGGCGGCGGTCCATTCGGCGGTCGCGACCAGCCGCTCGCGCGGGTCGGCATGGCCGGCCAGGGCACGTTCGACGCCCGCGAGATAGCCGTCGGCCTCCCGGCGGACCAGGGCGCGCGCCAGCCCCTCCTTGCTGCCGAACTCGTTGTAGAGCGTCTGACGGGACACCCCCGCCACGGCCGCGACGTCCACCATGCGCACGGTGGACCACGGACGGCGTGCGAGCGCCGTGTAGGCGGCTTCCAGTAGGGATTCCCGCGCTGCAGGCATCTTCGCCTCCCAGGGGCGACCGGCTCTGCGACTCACATTTGACGCGCGCGAGAGCACTGTCAAGGGTTCGCGGCGGTGCCGAGGGGGCGTGCGCGTCCGCCGCGCGCGCCACGTCCACGGCGGCCCGCCGGGGCGGGGCGGCGGCGCGGACCCGGCGTCCGCGGGGGCGTCGGGGTGATCCCGGCGAGGTGCTGTGGCGGTACGGAGCCGGGTGCCGGGACGGGCCGGGCCCGTGTGGCCCCGGGACGACCCGGGCAGATACGGTTCTGTCATGCCCGACTATCGCGATGACCTGCGCCTCGCCCATGTCCTGGCGGACGCCGCCGACGCGGCGACCATGGGCCGGTTCAAGGCACTCGACCTCAAGGTGGAGACCAAGCCGGACATGACGCCGGTGAGCGAGGCGGACAAGGCCGCCGAGGAGGTCATCCGCGGCCAGCTCCAGCGCGCCCGGCCGCGCGACGCGATCCTCGGCGAGGAGTACGGCATCGAGGGCACCGGTCCCCGCCGCTGGGTGATCGACCCGATCGACGGCACCAAGAACTACGTGCGCGGCGTGCCCGTCTGGGCCACGCTCATCTCCCTGATGGAGGCCGGCGAGGGCGGTTACCAGCCCGTCGTCGGCGTGGTCTCCGCGCCCGCGCTCGGCCGCCGCTGGTGGGCCGCGAAGGGACACGGCGCGTTCTCCGGCCGCAGCCTCTCCGCCGCGACCCGGCTGCACGTCTCCGGCGTCTCGCGCATGGCCGACGCCTCGTTCGCGTACTCGTCGCTGTCCGGCTGGGAGGACCAGGGCCGCCTCGACGGGTTCCTCGACCTCACGAAGGCCGTCTGGCGCACCCGTGGTTACGGCGACTTCTGGCCGTACATGATGGTCGCCGAGGGTTCGGTCGACATCTGCGCCGAACCCGAGCTGTCGCTCTGGGACATGGCGGCCAACGCCATCGTCGTCACCGAGGCGGGCGGCTCCTTCACCGGTCTCGACGGTCGCCCCGGCCCGCACAGCGGCAACGCCGCCGCCTCGAACGGCATCCTGCACGACGAGATGCTGGGCTATCTCAACCAGCGCTACTGACGGACGCCCGCACCCGCGTTGCCCCAGGGTTCAGGGGGCTTCCCTGCGATACCGGAGCGCCACTGTGATCCGTGAGCGCCCCTGAACTCGCCTCCCGCGCCCTCTTGTTGACCCTCCCTTTAACTGCGACTCTGAGAGTCCCCCACTTGTGAACTTGTGAATCGCTTCTCGTTGGCGGTTCACCAAGGAGGTGGCTCCATCCCATGCTCGTCCGCGACGCCATGAGCACGGTGGTCCTCACCATCGGCCCGACCCACACCCTGCGCCAGGCGGCCCGGCTGATGTCGGCGCGCCGCGTCGGCGCTGCCGTCGTCCTCGACGAGGAGGCCAGTGGCCTCGGCATCCTGACCGAACGCGACATCCTCAACTCGGTGGCCCTCGGCCAGGACCCGGACACCGAGACCGCCGGCACCCACACCACGAACGACGTCGTCTTCGCCGCTCCCGCCTGGACCCTGGAGGACGCCGCGGCCGCCATGTCACACGGCGGCTTCCGCCATCTGATCGTGCTCGACGCCACCGGACCGGTGGGGATCGTCTCGGTCCGCGACATCATCCGCTGCTGGGCCCCGGCCAGGCAGCACGCCCCGGCCTGAGGCCTTCCGTGACGCGAGCGGGCCGGACCCCCGTACAGGGGCCCGGCCCGTTCCCTACGACAAGCGTTCCAGCGCTGGTGATTCAGCGCAGGGCCTGGACCGCGGCCTCCAGCCGCTTGCCGAAGTCTCCGTCGGCCTGACGGAAGTTGTTGATCGCGCGCTCGGCGATGTCGTCGCGCGAGACCTTGGCGATGAAGCCCGCCAGATTGTCGACCAGGCGGCCCTTCTCGTCCTCGGACATCAGGCGGTAGAGGTTGCCCGCCTGCACGAAATCGTTGTCCTCGGCGTGGACGGGCGCCTCACTGTTGCCCGTCACACCGGTGACCGCCACCGGCTGCCACAGCGGACGGTCCGTCTGGAACGGGCCGCCGAAGCTGTTCGGCTCGTAGTTCTTCGCGCCCTTGTGGCGGCCGTCGTACAGGAAGCCGTCACGGGAGTTGGTGCGCGCCTCGGTGGCGTGCGGGCGGTTCACCGGCAGGTGGTCGGCGTTGATGCCGACGCGGTAGCGGTGGGCGTCGCCGTACGCGAAGAGCCGGCCCTGGAGCATCTTGTCCGGGGACGGACCGATGCCGGGCACGAAGTGGGCCGGGCTGAAGACCGACTGCTCCACCTCGGCGAAGACGTTCTCCGGGTTGCGGTTGAGCTCCAGCCTGCCGATCTCGATCGGCGGGTAGTCCTCGTGCGGCCACACCTTGGTGAGGTCGAACGGGTTGAAGCGGTAGGCGGCCGCCTCGGCCGCGGGCATGATCTGCACCTGCACGGTCCAGGACGGGAACTCACCGCGCTCGATCGCCTCACGCAGATCGCGCTGGTGCGAGTCGGGGTCCAGACCGGAGACCTGCACGGCCTCCTCGGTCGTCAGGTTCTTGATGCCCTGGTCGGTCTTGAAGTGGTACTTGACCCAGAAGGCCTCGCCGGCCTCGTTGTTCCACTGGTACGTGTGCGAGCCGTACCCGTTCATGTGGCGGTACGACGCCGGGATGCCGCGGTCGCCGAACAGCCAGGTCACCTGGTGGGTGCTCTCGGGGCTGAGCCCCCAGAAGTCCCAGACGTTGTCCGCCTCCTGCGAGCCCGTGTACGGGTCGCGCTTCTGGGTGTGGATGAAGTCCGGGAACTTGATGGCGTCCTTGATGAAGAACACCGGGGTGTTGTTGCCGACGAGGTCGTAGTTGCCCTCCTCGGTGTAGAACTTCAGCGCCCAGCCACGCGGGTCGCGCACCGCGTCGGCGGAGCCGAGGTTGCCGGCGACCGTGGAGAAGCGCAGGAAGGTCTCGGTCTGCTTGCCGACCTCGGAGAGGAACTTCGCCCGCGTCCACTGCGAGACGTCCCGGGTGAGCGTGAAGGTGCCGTAGGCGCCGGCGCCGCGGGCGTGCACGACACGCTCCGGAATGCGCTCGCGGTTGAAGTGCGCGAGCTTCTCCAGCAGCAGCTGGTCCTGGACGAGGACGGGCCCGCCGACGCCCGCGGTCTCGCTGTTCTGGTTGTCGGCGACCGGCGCGCCGGCCTCCGTCGTAAGCGGTCCCTGCGTCACGTGCGCCTCCTGCGTCATACCTGTCCGGTCCTGCCCCTCGGCCAATGCCGGGCTCGATCCTACAATGGACATTGTCTAAGTCAAGCAAGCTTCCAAAGTCACACCTGTTCGCGATCTGGTTCCGGCTGCTGTTAGGCTGGTCCGCATGAGTGACCTACTGGAACGACTGCGCGGACGCGGCTGGCGTATGACCGCGCAGCGACGTGTCGTCGCCGAGGTCCTCGACGGCGACCACGTCCATCTGACGGCCGACGAGGTGCACGCGCGGGCCGTCGCGAAGCTGCCCGAGATCTCCCGGGCCACCGTGTACAACACGCTGGGTGAGCTGGTCTCGCTCGGCGAGGTGCTGGAAGTGGCCACGGACAAGCGCGCCAAGCGGTACGACCCGAACGCCCACCGGCCGCACCACCACCTGGTGTGCGCCCAGTGCGGCGCGATCAAGGACGTCCACCCGGGCGGCAACCCGCTCGCCGACCTCCCCGACTCGGAGCGCTTCGGCTTCACGGTCTCGGACGTCGAGGTGACGTACCGCGGCGTCTGCCCGAACTGCGTGGCCGCCTGACCCGGCCCTCGCGGAAAAGCCCCGGCACCGATGGTGCCGGGGCTTTTCCGCGAACGGGATCCGCTCCCCGCCTGCGGCGGGACCGCGCACACGCCGAAGGCCCGGAACCATTGGTTCCGGGCCTTCGGCCTTCAGTAGCGGGGACAGGATTTGAACCTGCGACCTCTGGGTTATGAGCCCAGCGAGCTACCGAGCTGCTCCACCCCGCGTTGGTGAGATGAACACTACGTCAAGCACGCGGACGCATGCAAATCGCTTCTTCACGCCGGCCCGCTCCGACCCGTTCCGGCCCGTCCGGCGTCCGAGGACGCGGCCCGAGGCCGACCTGTTCCGGCCCGTCCGGCGTCCGAGGACGCGGCCGCGAGGCCGGAACGGCGGGTCCGGCACGGGGGTACGGCACGGGGTGCGGGACCTCCCGGGCCGGGGACGGGGTCGGAGACGAGACCGCCAGCCCGGGCACCGGGGTCAGGGACGCGACCGAGCCCTGGACACGAGAGCCGGGGTCGGCCGCCAGCCCGGGCACCGGGACCGCCAGGTCGGCACAGAGGCGGGGGACGGGACCGCCAGCCCGGGCACCGGGCGGGGACGGGACCGCGATCCCGGGCACCGGAGCGGAGACGGGACCGCCAGCCCGGGCACCGGAGCGGAGACGGGACCGCCAGCCCGGGCACCGGGCGGGGACGGGACCGCGATCCCGGGCAGTGGGGTCGGAGTCGGGACCGCCAGGGCCCGGCATGGGCCGGGGACCGAGACCCCGCGAGGTCCGTCCAGGGGGTGGCCCTTCAGGGAACGGGACACGCAGGGGCGGTGGGGCCGACCGGACCGGGCCTCACGCCGTCAGCTCCTGCCGCAACGCGTCCCGCAGCCGGGCCGCCCGCTCGGACACCTCCACCGGCCCCAGCGACACCGCCCGGTCCGCCCACCGCTGGCCCTCCGCAAGCTCCCCACGACGCGCGTAGACGAGCGCAAGCCGCAACGCGGCCCGCCCGTGCCCCGCATCGGCCGCCCGCTTCCACCACAATGCGGCCTCGGGCTCGCTGCCCTCCCGGGCCAGCAGCAGCCCGAGATTGAACGCGCCGTTCCGCGACCCGGCCTCCGCCGCCTCGCGGTACCAGCGGGCCGCCTCCACGACGTCCCCCCGTGCCGCGGCCAGCATCCCGACCCGCACCTGCGCCCGCCGGTGCCCCTGGGAGGCCGCCCGCTCGTACCACTCCTCGCACTCGGTCTTCTCGTGCGCCGGCTCCCCCAGCTCGTGCGCGGGCGCGGGCGGGCGCCGTGCGTCCAGCACGGCGGCGAGCCGGTACGCGGCCTCCGCGCTGCCGCCCCCCGCGGCGCACCGCAGATGCCGCTCGGCGGCCGACTCGTCCCCTTCGCGCAGACGGGCGATGGCGACCTGGAGCGCCGCCTCGGTGTGCCCGGCCGCGGCCGCCCGCTCGTACCACCGCAGCGCGGCGGCGTCCTCCTCGGCACCGCCCCGCCCCGCGTGCAGGATGCCGAGGTTGAACGCGGCGTCCACACTGCCGGCCTCCGCGGCCTTGGAGAACCAGGGCTCGGCCCCGGCCGCGTCGCCGACCTGGAGCAGCAGGATGGCCAGCGCGTTGGCCGCCTCCCGGTGCCCGGCGTAGGCGGCCCGCCGATACCACTGCTCGGCCTGCGCCGTACGCCCCTGCTCGGCGCAGAGCAGGCCCAGGTTGTACGCGCCGTTCACGTCACCGGCATCCATGGCCGCCCGGTACCAGCGCTCGGCGGTCTGGTGCTCGCCGCGCTCGGCGTGCAGCGCGCCCAGGGCGTTGGCCGCGTTGCCGTCGCCGTCCTGGGCGGCCCGCAGCCACCATACGGCGGCGCTCTCGGTGTCCCCCGCGTCGCGCAGCAGGAAGCCGAGCGCGCACGCGGCACGCGCCTCGCCGTCCTTGGCGGACGTCAGATACCAGCGTCCGGCCTCCTTGAGGTCGCCGCGCTTCTCCAGGATCGCCCCGAGGTGCAGCGCGGCCCGGCGGTGCCCGCGCGCGGCGGCCTGCCGGTACCACTGCGCGGCCTCCTCGCCGCCGGCCCCGATGACACCGTTGTCCGCGCCGGCCTCGCCCGCGTCCGCGGCCTTGCGGTCGAGGGTGCGCGCCAGCCGGTACGCGGCCTCGCGGTGCCCGCGCTCGGCGGCGGCCCGCATCCAGCGCTCCGCGTCGGCGTCGCTGCGGTGCTCCAGGAGATCCGCGAGCGCGTACGCGCCGAGGGCGTGGCCCTGCTCGGCGGCCTGGCGCAGCCAGTACTCGGCGGCGGGCTCGTCGCCCCGCTCCCGGTGGTGCCGTCCGAGCGCGTGCGCGGCGGCCGCGGATCCCGCGACGGCGGCGATCCGCCACCAGCCCGCGGCCTCGTCGGCGTACCCGCGCTGATGCAGGAGGACACCCAGGTTGTTGGCGGCGGCGCGGTCACCGGCGGCGGTGGCGGCGCGCAGCTGAGGCTCGGCTCCGTCGAGGTCGCCACGGCGCAGCAGCATGGCTCCGAGGACGCTCATCGCCTCGACGTCGCCGGCTTCGGCGGCGAGCCGTTGACGTGCCTCCTCGACAGCCTCGCCGGTTTCGTCCCGGTCGGAGGGCTGCACAAAACGCCCTGTCTCCAACAGAGTTGCCTTGTCCCCCATAACGTCCATCGTCGCACCACCTGCAACCTGGGTACACCTGGTATACCGCAGTCAGTGAGGTCACTTCAGCGTTTTGTCGACATGCCCACAGAGAGACAAGTCAAACACAGATCGGCCAACTCACCGCGCAGGCAACGGTCTTCGCGCGCGTCGTTTTCCAACTCCGCACGCACGTCCGCGTCTTCCGCACGCGCGTCCACCGGGTACCCGCACAAGCCCGCGATGATCGTCCACACGTCCAGGCGAGTCCGCCCCGCGGTCCACCGGGCACGCGTACGTCCGCGCATCCGGCCATACGCCCACTTCCCCCGCCTCCCGCGACCCCCACGCACACACAGCGAAGGCCCGGATCCATAGGATCCGGGCCTTCGCCTTTCAGTAGCGGGGACAGGATTTGAACCTGCGACCTCTGGGTTATGAGCCCAGCGAGCTACCGAGCTGCTCCACCCCGCGCCGTTGTGTTGCAACCGTACCACGGCGCGGGGAGGGCTCCTGGTCAGCCGCCTCCGGAGCCCTTGTCGCTGCTCTTGTCGGTGTCCTCGGAGCTGCTCTTGTCGGCCTCGCCGCCGCCGGCCTTGTCGGCCTTGGCCTGGGCGTCCTCGGCCCGCTGCAAGGCGTCCTCGAGGTCGGACTGCGCCCTGCCGTAAGCCTCCCAGTCGCCCTTCTTGAGAGCTGCCTGGCCGTCGTCGAAGGCCTTCTGGGCATCGTCGAGCGCCTGCTGCACCGTCGGGTCCTTCGACGTGGGCGGCTTGGTCTGGTCGCCCTCCTCCGGTGGCTCCTGGGTCGCGCCCTCGGATCCGAAGACCTTGTTGAGGGCCTCGCCCAGCGTGTCCTCGAAGGCCGTCGCACCGCCGTAGGTGACCAACACCTTGCGCAGCAGCGGGTACTTGAGGCCACCACCGCGTACGTAGACCGGCTCCACGTACAGCAGTCCTCCGTCGAGCGGCACCGTCAGCAGGTTGCCGTACTCGACCTCCGAGTCACCGCCCCTGAGGAGCCTGATCGACTCGGCGATGGAGGGTTCGGAATTGAACTGGCTCTGCACCCGCTTCGGTCCGTCGACCGTTCTGCCCGTGGGCAGCTTCAGGATGCTGATCTTGCCGTAATCGGCCGTGTCCGCCTCGGCGTTGACCGACATGAAGGCGCTCAGGTTGTCCCGGCCGTTCGGTGTCAGCGTCGTCGTCAGCGAGAACGCCTGGGAGTCGTCGCCGGGCAGCTTCATGCTGAGGTAGTACGGCGGGACGGCGTTGCCCGACTTGTTGGTCGGGTCGTCCGGCACCTGCCACACCTCGCTGCCGCTCAGGAACGTCTGCGCGTCCTTCACGTGGTACCGCGTCAGCAGCTCACGCTGCACCTTGAACAGGTCCTGCGGGTACCGGAGATGGTCCATCAGCGACTGGGGGATGTCGTTCTTCGCCTTGACCGTCCCGGGGAAGGCCTTCTTCCAGGTCTTCAGGACCGGGTCCTTGGTGTCCCACTCGTAGAGCGTGACCTTTCCGGTGTACGCGTCGACGGTCGCCTTCACCGAGTTGCGGATGTAGTTGACCTGGTTCTGCTGGGCCACCACCGCCCGCTGGTTGTTGGCGGCGGTCAGCGAGTCGGCCGTCGTGTCGCCCAGCGTGGTGCGCGAGGCGTACGGATAGCCGTTGGTGGTCGTGTAGGCGTCGACGATCCACTGGATCTTGTGGTCGACGACGGCCGGGTAGGCGTCGCCGTCGATGGTCAGCCAGGGGGCGACCGCCTCGACGCGCTCCTTGGGCGTGCGGTTGTACAGGATCCGCGAGCCCTCCCCGATCGCGCCGGAGTACAGGATCTGCGGCTCGCTGAACGCGACCGCGTAGGCGGCCCGGTTGACCGGGCTGGAGAGATTGACCCCGCTGTCGCCCTTGTAGCTGGTCGTCTTCTCGCCGCTGTCGTCGGAGTAGTCGATCTCCTTCTGCGGTCCTCCGACGATCGAGTACTGGGTGGTCTTCTCGCCGTAGTAGACCCGCTGCTGGTACTCGCCGAGGTTGCCCTTGGACGGCAGGTCGTACTCGGTGAACTCCGGGCGGCCCTCGGCGTCGGCCGCCGTTCCCTTGGCCGCGACCACGCCGTACCCGTGGGTGTAACGGAAGTGGTCGTTGATCCAGTTGTTCTTCGGGATGCCCTGGAGGTTCAGCTCGCGCAGACCGATGACCGTGTCCTGGTCCTTGCCGTCCTTGCTGTAGCGGTCGACGTCCAGGTTCGACGGGAACGCGTAGTAGTTGCGCACCTGCTGGAGCTGCTGGAACGTCGGCGAGACGACGTTCGGGTCCAGCAGACGGATGCTCGCGGCGCCGTCGGCGTCCTTGCGCAGCTTGGTCTTGTCGTCCGTGTCGCTGCGGCCCGCGTACTCCGTGACCTCGGCGCCGTCGATGCCGTAGGCCTCGCGGGTGGCCTCCAGGTTCTTCTCGACGTACGGCGCTTCCTTGGCCTGCTCGTTCGGCTGGACCTGGAACTTCTGGACGATCGCCGGGTACAGGCCGCCGATGAGGATCGCCGAGAGCACCATCAGGCCGAAGCCGATGACGGGCAGCTGCCAGGTGCGCCGCCACAGGGTGGCGAAGAACAGCACGGCGCAGATGACGGCGATGCAGAACAGGATCGTCTTGGCCGGCAGGTACGCGTTCGCGTCGACGTACCGCAGGCCCGTCCAGTTGCCCGTGGCCTTGAAGTCACTGGACTTCACCGCGAGCCCGTACCGGTCCAGCCAGTACGCGACCGCCTTCAGCGCGACGAAGATGCCGAGGAGCACCGAGAGGTGCCCGGTGGCCGCGGCCGTGGCGCGCGCTCCGGGGCTGGTGATCCGCAGCCCTCCGTAGAGGTAGTGCGTGAGCGCGGCGGCGATCAGCGAGAGCACCGCGGCCGCGAAGCCGAAGCCCAGGAGGAAGCGGTACCACGGCAGATCGAAGGCGTAGAAGGAGACGTCGAGGTGGAACTGGGGGTCCTTCTGGTGGAAGGGCACGCCGTTCACCCACATCAGCCACGTGCGCCACTGGCCGGCGGCGGACGCGCCCGCGATCAGCCCGACGAGGGAGGTGACCCCGAGGAGCAGCCACTTCTTGTAGGGCGCGATCCCCATGCGGTACCGGTCGAGGCTCTGCTGCTCCATCGACATGGCGCTCAGCGGCGGGCGCAGCCGGTGGGCCAGCCAGACGTTCACCCCGACCGCGGCGGCCATCAGCAGGCCGAAGACGAAGAACAGTCCGATCTTGGTCCACAGCGTGGTCGTGAAGACGGACGAATAATTGACCGACCGGTACCAGAGCCAGTCCGTCCAGAACCCCGCGAACATCGTGAACGCCATGGCCAGCACGGCCAGGACGCCCAGCGTCATCAGCAGGGTCCGGACACGCCGGGACGGGCGGCCCACTCTGATCCGTGGCCCCGTCGGGCCTCCGCCGCGGTCCGGCATCTGGAAAGCCAAGGTGCGCACCTCGAAGTTCGCTGTTGATACGTCAGGCCCCCGTGATCGTGGGCCCACACCTATGCAACTTACTCACGCTTTACTCGGTTCCCGCTTCCGGGTACTTCCGAGGCAGGATTGTGACCATGTCCAACACTCCCATGGCAGCGAACCCGCTCACCCGGGCCGTACTCGAAATCGACGAGTACGCCTCCGGCCTCGGCTGGGACCAGCCCGCTCGCCTCTTCGCCCTCGTAGACACCGCGCGACTGCGGGCCCAGGAACCCAATCTCGCGGCCCAGCTCGGTCTGGAGGACGAGCAGGAGACCATCGGTCTCACCCCCATCGAGCAGGACGAGGTGCCCGCCGACAAGCCGCTCGACGAGTTCCTCGGCACCATCGCCTGGCCGGACGCCGTCGTCGGCTGCGCGCTCACCGTGGAACGGCTGATGCTGCCGCCGTCTGCGGAGGCCTCGGTTCCGGAGGGCCTCGGCGACAAGAAGCTCGCCCGGTGGGTGGCCGAGCACCCGGACCGCGAGGAGGTCCGGATGACGGTCGCGGTGCTGCGCGACGGTTCGCGCGACTCGGCGCTGCGGCTGCGGTCGAAGGACGCGCCCACGGAGGTGCTCACCGGCTCCGACCTGGTTCCCGGTCTCGCGGAGGCCCTGTCGGCCACCTTCGCGGACTGATCGCCTTCCGCACACCGCTCCACGAGGTTCCCCGTACGGCGATGGGGGCGCGCCCGGTTCAGGGCGCGCCCCCATCTGTGTGCGTGTGCCTGCCGTGCACCCTGCGGGCGCGGGACCGGGCCGAGGGGGTCAGCCCTTGGCCGTACACTTCGGCAGGCTGGCGGTGTCGCCGGAGCGGATGTCCTCCAGGGCGTCCATCGCGTCGTCGATGGTGTTCACCTTGACCAGCGTGAGGCCGTCGGGGGTGTCCTTGGCGGCGGCCGCGCAGTTGTCCTTCGGCGTCAGGAAGTACCGGGCGCCCTTGTCGCGCGCGCCCACCGTCTTCATCTCGATGCCGCCGATCGGGCCGACCTTGCCTTCGTCGTCGATGGTGCCCGTGCCGGCGACGAACTTGCCGCCCGTGAGGTTCCCCGGGGTGAGCTTGTCGACGATGCCGAGGGCGAACATCAGACCCGCGCTGGGCCCGCCGACGTCGGCGAGCTTGATGTCGATGGTGAACGGGAAGGTGTGATCCGTCCCGGCGGAGATGCCGACGATGGCGCGGTCCTGGCCGGTGTCGGCGGACTTCTCGGTGGTGATCGTGATGTCCTCGGTCCGGGTCGCCGTCCGGTTGGCCTTCTCGGCGGCGGCCTGTTCCTTGGCGGGCACGATCGTGAAGTCGACCTTCTCGCCCGGCTTGTGCTTGGTGACCAGCTTCGCCACGTCCTCGGGTGCCTTCACCACCGTGCCGTCGACGGCCTTGATGACGTCACCCGCGTGCAGCTTCCCCTCGGCGGGGGTGCCCTTGACGACCGTGGAGACGATCACCCAGGACTTCACCGGGATGTCCAGCTCCTTGAGGGCCGCGACCTTGGCGCTCTCCTGGGACTGGCTGAACTCCTCGGCGTTCTCCTGCGTCGACTGCTCCTCGGTCTTCCCGTCGGGATAGAGCGTGTCGTGCGGCACGATCTTGTTGTCGTGCGCCAGCCAGCCGTAGACCGCCTCCACAAGGTTCATCTTGTAGTCGGCGCTGGTGACCCTGACCGTCGTCATGTTGAGGTGACCGGTCGTCGGGTACGTCTTCCGGCCGGAGATCTGCAGCACCGGTTCGCCCGCGTGCTCGCCAAGGGTGTTCACCGTCGGTCCCGGTGACATCTCCGAGTACGGCACGTCGATGAACACTCCCGCGCACAGGAGTGCGATCAGCATCAGGGTGGAGGCGAGCATCGTCGCGGTGCGGCGTGGCATGGAACGACAGTACGGGACCACGCCGACAGCGCACTGCGGGGGCCGCCCGTACGGGGCTCGGCCCCGGTTCACGTCCCGGAGTGGGACTTCTCCATGGCCTCACGGAAGCGCGTGTAGCCCGCGAGTTCGCTGCCGTCTCCCGCGGTCTTGCGATTGCGGCCGACCCAACTGCCCCACAGACCGGCACCGATCCCCGCGAAAAGCGGAATCAGCAACCAGGCGAGCGCCGCCATGCCGACCTCCCAACCCCATGAGCGACCGAACTGAGTGATCAGCAGATTAACCATCCGCTTGCCTAACGCTCACGCCAGGGGTGCGGTTACGCAACCGGAAGACCGGGTGGGGGTGAGGAGTTCGGGCCGCGGCCCGCCCACGGCGGCGGTGCCGCCGGTCACCCGGGGTCCGTGGACCGCGCCGGGTGCCCGGCTCAGCAGGCCCCGACCCATTCCTCCGTGCCGTCGGAGAACGTCTGGTGCTTCCAGATCGGCACCTCGTGCTTGAGGTCGTCGATCAGCTTGCGGCAGGCTTCGAAGGCCTCGCCCCGGTGCGGGCAGGACACGGCGACGACGACCGCGAGGTCGCCGACGGTCAGGTCGCCCACCCGGTGGACGGCGGCCAGCGCACGCACCGGATACTCGGCCGCCACCTTCTCGGCGATCCGGCGCATCTCCGCCTCGGCGCTCGGATGGCAGGAGTAGCCGAGCCGGTCGACGTCGGCGCCTCCGTCGTGGTTGCGCACGGTCCCCACGAACAGCGCGGTACCGCCCGCCGCGTCGTCCCCGACGGCCCGGAAGACCTCGTCCAGGGAGAGCGGCGTCTCACGGACGGCGAGCAGCCTGATGGGGTCCTGCGCCGCCTGCTCGCCCGGGTGGTCAAACGTAGGTGCCATACGCCCATCGTGCCGCACGGCGGTGGCAGCGCCCAATAGCGCTTTCACCCGTCACCCGGGCGGGCCTGCTTGGAGCCTCCTACAGAACCGGATTGGAGCCTCCTACAGAAGCGGTCCGGTTGCCCGCCCGTCGGTCACGGACCTCGGACGGCCCACGGCGCACACCCACACGGCCCAGCGCTCCGGTGCGTATTCGGGCGACGGTTCCGGCCGTCGGGTCGGGAGCCGGGCCGGGCCCGCCGAGCACGGCCGCAGCCGGGAGCGGCGGGCGCCGTCAGATCCGGCGCCGCGCCTTGCGGGCCCGGCGGACCAGGGCGGCCGTACCCAGCAGGGCCACGGTCGCACCCGCGGCTCCTGCGGCGGTCGCGTCCTTGCGTCCGAGTCGCCGGCCGGCCACCGTGTGCCGGCCCGCGACCTCCTCCAGCAGCTCGGCCAGGACCTCCTCGTTGGTCCACTGCGGCCGCCACCCCGCGTCGTGCAGCCGGTTCCCGCTCACCACCCAGGGATGCATCGTGTACGCCAGGTCCCCGGCGGGGGACGGTGTGAGCCCGATCCGGTGCAGCCGGGCGGCCGCTCCGAGCGCCACCGCGGACGGCAGTTCCATGCGCCGGATGCCGCTGAGCTCCTCGACCTCCTCCTGCTCCAGCCATCCGTCGCACCCCACGACCAGCTCACCGTCGACCTTCTCCAGGACGGCGTACTCCAGGGCACTGCACAGATCCTCGACGTGACAGAACTGCCAGGCGGGCCGCGACCCGGCCACCACCAGCAGTCTCGGCGACTCGAAGTACCTGGTCAGCGCCGTGTCGGTG
Organism: Streptomyces sp. NPDC026417; assembly: GCF_055567695.1. Lineage (NCBI taxonomy): Bacteria > Bacillati > Actinomycetota > Actinomycetes > Kitasatosporales > Streptomycetaceae > Streptomyces > Streptomyces sp. NPDC026417. Next base: position 37,216 of record NZ_JBVHPY010000005.1, on the reverse strand, counting down.
CCACCGACCAGCACCGCGGGCCGGGCGACGGTGACATTGAGGCCCGGGTGGGCCCGTGGTGCCCGCCGCGCGAGCCGCTCGATCTCCAGGAGGTCCCCGACACCGGTGGCCTCGGCGGTCGCCCGCAGTTCGGCGTCCTCCGAGAGGGGCAGTTCGTTGTCGGGCAGCGCCCCGTAGACCATCGACGAGGTGCAGAGCACCACCCGGTGGACCCCGGCGGCCGCGGCCGCCGTCAGCACCGTCTGCGTCCCGCGGACGTTGTACGCGGTGCGGGCCGCGGGATCGCTCTCCAGGTCCAGGTCGAGCGCCAGATGCACGACGACGTCGGCACCGCGCAGCTTCTCGGCGATGGCCGGGTCCCGCACGTCGAGGATGTGCCACTGCGCCCCGGCGCACTCGCCGCGCCGCTCGTCGATGGCGATGACCTGCTTGATCTCCTCGCTGGTGGCCAGCCGCTCCGTGAGCAGCGCGCCCACGCCCGAAGCGGCGCCGGTGACGGCGACGACGGGCCCGCGTGCGGCGGGGCCGGTTGAAGGGTTTCGCGCTGCGCGAACCTGCGGATCTGGGGAACTCACCGGGCGTCTCCAGCGGTTGTCTTCAGTAATGAACGCGCGTGACGCGTGCGTACCAGGTGGCATCCATCCTGCCGCAGGCAGAGAGTCGGCGAAGCACCGAGGCCCGATCGGCCCATGGTGTCTACGCTGGGTGGTGTTGTCGGGCAGCCGCCGTCGGAAAGAACCGGCGGCCTTACCAGCCGAGGAATCCCGTGAGTGACACCCCATTCGGATTCGGCCTTCCGCCGGAGGAGCCGGAGAACGGCGACGAGGGCAAGAAGAAGGACCAGGAGAGCGGCGGTGGTCAGGGACCGGCCAACCCGTTCGGCTTCGGGTTTCCCGGCGCCGGCGGCCCCGGCGCCGACAATCCGCTCGCCGCGATGTTCGGTTCCCTGAACCCCAACGACCTGGGCGCCGCGTTCCAGCAGCTGGGCCAGATGCTCTCGTACGAGGGCGGGCCGGTGAACTGGGACATGGCCAAGCAGATCGCCCGCCAGACGGTCTCGCAGGGCACCGCGGAGGGCACCAAGGACGCGAGCGTCGGCCCCGCCGAGCGCTCCGCGGTCCAGGAGGCCGTCCGTCTCGCCGACCTCTGGCTGGACGACGCGACGTCGCTGCCGTCCGGCGCGGGCTCCGCCGTGGCCTGGAGCCGCGCCGAGTGGGTCGAGGCGACCCTTCCGGTCTGGAAGGAGCTCGTCGATCCGGTCGCCGAGCGCGTCGGCGCGGCCATGGGCGACGTGCTGCCCGAGGAGATGCAGGCCATGGCGGGCCCGCTGATCGGCATGATGCGGTCCATGGGCGGCGCCATGTTCGGCACACAGATCGGGCAGGCCGTGGGCGTGCTCGCGGGCGAGGTCGTCGGCTCCACCGACATCGGACTGCCGCTCGGCCCGGCCGGCAAGGCCGCGCTGCTCCCGCTGAACATCGAGGTGTTCGGCAAGGACCTGGGCGTCCCCCAGGAGGAGGTCCGGCTGTATCTCGCCCTGCGCGAAGCCGCCCACCAGCGTCTCTTCACGCACGTGCCGTGGCTGCGCTCGCACCTGTTCGGCGCCGTCGAGGGCTACGCGCGCGGGATCAAGGTCGACACCGCCAAGCTGGAGGACGTGGTCGGGCAGTTCGACCCGCAGAACCCGGAGCAGCTGCAGGACGCCCTTCAGCAGGGCATGTTCCAGCCGGAGGACACCCCGGAGCAGAAGGCCGCCCTCGCCCGGCTGGAGACGGCGCTCGCGCTCGTCGAGGGCTGGGTCGACGCGGTCGTGCACGCGGCGGCCAAGCCCCGGCTGTCCTCCGCCGACGCGCTGCGCGAGACGCTGCGCCGCCGCCGGGCCTCGGGCGGCCCCGCCGAGCAGACGTTCGCGACCCTGATCGGCCTGGAGCTGCGGCCGCGCCGGCTGCGGGACGCCTCCCGCCTGTGGGCCTCGCTCACGGACGCGCGCGGCGTCGACGGCCGGGACGGCCTGTGGGCCCACCCGGACATGCTCCCCACCTCGTCCGACCTGGACGACCCGGACGGCTTCGTGCACCGCGAGCAGCTGGACTTCTCCGAGCTCGACAAGATGCTCGGCGAGGCGGCGGGCGGCCCCGGCGGCCGGCAGGACCTGAAGAAGGACGAGTCGGGCGAGGCGCCCACCAAGGACGACGAGCCCAAGGACCAGGGCAGGGGCGACGGCGCCGAGTGACCCTCCACGACGACGCGGTCCTCGTACTGAAGGGGTACGAGGACCAGGAAGAGCTGCGCCAGGCCTACCTGGACCACCTGGCAGCGCACCCGGACGGCCTGTGGAAGGCGTGCACGGCCGGACATCTCACGGCGAGCGCCCTGGTCGTCGACCCCGAGCAGGGCCGGGTGCTGCTCACCCTGCACCGCAAGCTGCGCATGTGGCTCCAGATGGGCGGCCACTGCGAGCCCGGCGACGCCACACTCGCGGCCGCCGCCCTGCGCGAGGCCACGGAGGAGTCGGGCATCACCGGCCTGACCCTGCTGCCGGGCGGTCCGGTGCGCCTCGACCGGCATCCGATCCCGCCCCCGTGCCACTGGCACCTCGACGTCCAGTACGCGGCCGTCGCAGCTCCGGGAGCGGTGCAGGAGATCAGCGACGAGTCCCTGGACCTGCGCTGGTTCCCCTACGACGAGGTCTCGGACGTCGCCGACGCGTCGGTCGTCCGCCTGGTGGAGGCCACCCGCGCGCGGCTCTGAACGGCACGGACCCGACAACGGGTAAGGGGCGGTCGCCATGGCGACCGCCCCTTACCCGTACCTCCGGAGAGGCTTCCCGCGCGGCTAGCTCCAGGCGTTGCCCTGGTTCTGTCCGTGGGCGCCGTGCTGGCCCATGCCGTACTGCGCGCGCACGCCCTGGCCGATCTGGGCGTTCTGCGGCGGCAGCAGCTCGCTCGGCTGGACCAGGATGTAGCCCTGGCCCATGAAGCTGAGCTCCCAGCCCTCGCCGGTGCTGCCGCGGCGCCGCCACACTCCGGAGGAGTGCGTCTGGGCCTGCATCTGCACCCGCAGGGCGGTCGACCAGGCGACGATCGCGTCGGCGTCGCAGTTGACGTACTTGTCCGGCGTGACCTGCATCATCAACGGCATCCCGGACGTCATCAGGGCGACCTTGCCCCGGCCCGTGATGTTGAGCTGGTACTTGCCGGAACCCGAGATGCCGTACTGGCTGTCCACGGCGATCACCTCGTGGTGCAGCGCCGAGTCCATGGCGAGGACATAGCTGCTGTCCACGGTGAGACCGTCCTGGTCGACGTCGACCACGTGCACGTGCTGGGCGAGGTTCGCGAGGTAGACCGTGCCCTGCCCGTGGCAGCGCATCAGGTCCAGGCCCTCGCCGGTCATCGCGCGCGACCGGCGCTGGCCGTTGTTCTGGTACTCGGCGTCGAACTCGACCAGACCCTGGTAGGCGACCATGGTGCCCTTGCGGGCCAGGATGTCGTCGTGCCCCTCCAGCGAGACCCGCAGCATCTGCGAGTTCTGCAGGCTGTAGCGGTCCTGGGTCTGCTGTTCGTTGTAGCCGAAAAGCGGGCTCTGCATGGTGTCCTGTTCCCCCTCAGCCCCGGATCCGGAGGCGGTCGGTGCTGTCCTCGCTGGGCTGGACGACGACGATGCCCTGCCCGGAGAAGGCCATCTGGTAGGCCTCGCCGCTGCCCCGCCCGATCAGCGACTGCGCCTTGAAGCTGCGCTTGCCCTTGACCTTGAGGTTCGGGGACCAGGCGACGAGCGCGTCCGGGTCCACGTAGGTCTCGTCGTCACCGCCGCCGCAGTCGACGACGATCGGCTTGCCCCGGGAGGTCAGCGCCACCCAGCCCTGACCGGAGATCTTGGTGTTCCACAGGCCCTGGCCTGCGAACTTGGCGAGCCCCTTGACCCGCTCGACGCCCCAGGTGAGGTGCGCGTCGAAGGCGAGCAGGTTGGTGGCGTTGACGGAGATCGCATCCCCGTTGAGGTTGATGACGACCACGTTCGCGCCGTAGTCGGCGAGGTAGAGCAGGCCGTCACCGGAGCACTTCATGAGGGGCGCGCCCTCGCCGGTCATCCAGTCGCGCGCGATCTGGCGCACGGCCGGCGGGTTGGGCTCGTACTGGACGAACCCCTCGTAGGCGACCATCGAGCCCACGCGCGCGAGGAGGTCGTTTCCGGTCTGCATGGCGACCTTCAGCATGTGGTTGCCGTGGTTCTCCATGCGGGCGGTGACGGGTGCCGGGGCGAAGCCCGCGAATGGCTGGTTCATGACGGGCTCCCTCAGACCTCGTACGGCTGGACGACGATGAAATTTCCGGGCGCTCCGCGGAACTGCAGGTTCACGCTCTCGCCGGTGTCGCCCGGATAGGCGTTGCGGCGCATCCGCACCTGGCTGGAGACGATCACCTGGGAGGCCGCGGACCACGCCACCACCGCGTTGCAGTCGGCGAACGTGGTGGGGGTGACCGGCAGCACGACGGGCGCACCGTGGGTCTTCACCACGATCGTGCCGGTCCCCTGGAACTGCATCGTGAACAGCGCTCCACCGGGGATGCCGTGTCCTTCGATGCGGCGCACCTCGTACTGGAGCGTCTCGTCGAAGGCGAGGACGTTCTCCGCTGAGACACAGATCCCGTCGCCCTGGAGCTCGATGGGGTGCAGCATCGTCGAGTTCTCGGCGAGGAAGACCTGGCCCCGGCCGGAGCAGCGCATCAGCTGCATCTCCTGGCCGGTCGCGTTGCCGACGATCCGCCCGGCGAAGCCCGCGCCCTTGTAGCTGAAGTCGACCTTGCCCTGGTAGAGCACCATGCTGCCCTGCCGGGCGAGGACGGCCTGGTCGCCGCCGGCGCCGAGGTCGACCCGGATGAGCTTCTTGTTCTGCTGGGTCCACCGCTGGCCGGTGGGCGTCTCCTTGAAGGCCTGGAGCGCCGCGGCCACACCGGCACCCGTCTGCGGAGCGCCCAGGGGAGCACCGTAGGGCGAGGGGGCTCCGGCCTGTCCGGGCACCTGTCCGTACGGAGGCTGCTGCCCGTAGCCCGGAGGCGGGGTCGGCTGGCCGTAGCCGGACGGGGCGCCCGGGGGCTGGCCGTATCCCGGCGGCATGGGGGCGCTCTGGCCGGGAGGCTGCTGCCCGTAGCCGGGCGGCGGACCGGGCTGACCGGGCGGCTGCGCGTACGGTGCCGGTCCCGGCGGCGGCACGGCCCCGCCCGGCGGCGTGAGCGGCGCGACGATGGTCGGCGCGGCGTGCACCGGGGGCGCCGCCGCGGGCGGCGGAGTGGCTCCCGGCGGCGGTGCGAAGCCCTGCGCGGCGGGCTGCGGCGCAGCGGCCGGGGCACCGAAGGCGGGCGGCGCGAAGGACGGGGAGGCACCCGGCTGCGGCTGCTGCGGTGCGGGCTCCTCCTCGGCGACCTCGCCGCCGAAGTTCTTCAGCAGGGCGTCGAGCCCGCCGTCGAAGCCCTGGCCGACGGCGGCGAACCGCCATACGTCCTTGAGGTAGAAGTCGCCCAGCATGACGGCACGTTCCGTGGAGAACTCCGTGCCGTTGAAGGCGTACCGGGCCACCTCCTCGCCGCCCGCGACGATGCGGAGGTATCCGGGAGCGATCTGCGACATCTGCCCGGCGCCGTCGAGCGTCGCCGTGAAGGAGAGCTTGTGGATCTGCGGCGGGATCTTGTCGAGCGTGACGCGGAAGGACTCCGTGTCGCCCGCCTGCGCGCCGAGGAGCTGGACGGACTCCTCGGGGGACTTCGGCTGGTTGAAGAAGACGAAGTACCGGTCGTCCGACAGCCGCTCGTCGGCGTCCAGACCGAAGCAGCTGATGTCGAAGGTCAGCCCGGGGCCGGTGATCTGCACGCCTACGTACAGATCGGTGCCCGCGGTGAGGTCACTGATCTTGGCCTTGTGGCCGCGTTGGAATTCCCTGGCCATGCGTAACGACCGTCCCCCATCCCGAATGCGAGTGCGTCGCGTCAGGCTAACGGCAAATTCCGGGAGCGGACGAAGCCGGTACAGACCCGGTACACAATCCCTGCTCCGGGCTTGGCACGGGACGACGACGGGGGCGGGCCGCCCTCAGTCCTCTGCCGCGGCCGGCTGGTGGTGGGGCAACCGGTCGGCGGCGACCACGCCTTCGAGATAGCCCCGGGCGCGCTCGGTACGCGGGTAGGCCTCGAGGAGGCGCCAGAAGCGGGGGCCGTGGCCGGGCACGAGAAGGTGCGCGAGCTCATGGACCAGGACGTAGTCGACGACGTACTCCGGCATGCCCTGCAGCCGGTGCGACAGCCGGATGCTGCCCTCGGACGGGGTGCAGGAGCCCCATCGGGTGTTCTGGTTGGTGACCCAGCGGACCGAGGTGGGACGGGCCCGGCCGTCGAAGTACAGGCCGGACAGCCTGGCCGCGCGCTCGGCCAGCTCCCGGTCGCCGAGCATCCGCTTGCTCTCCTGCGCGGCCAGCTTGTCGAGCATGACGCTCACCCAGCGCTGCTCCTCCGCCTCGGACATCCGGGCGGGGATGAGCACGACAGTGCGATCGCCCTCGCGGTACGCGGAGACCGTTCTGCGTCGGCGGGCGCTCCTGCGGACCTCGATCGCGCTCGCCCCCGAGCCGCTTGGCGGCAGGCTCGTCGTGCTGCGCTGTGGCTTTCCGGCGCGGTGCAGTGGGTCGGCGGGCACGCCCCGACGTTACCCGTTGCACATGGTGAAAGTCCCGCCTCCGGGACGGTTCCGTGGCGATCCGCACTCCGCGCGCTGGATTTGTACGACTAATGCGGCAGCCTGTGGACAACTTTCGGCACGGCGGCGGACGCGGCGGGCATGCTGGCAGTCGTCGGCGGGGCAGGACAGCCGTCCACCGACACACCGGGGACATTCCGAGGGCTACGGGGGCCGGTCATGCATCCGATGGTGAAACCCGCGCTGCGGCGCGGCTGGCGGGATCTCAACACCGTGCAGTTCGGCATGGCACCGGCGCACGCGATAGTGCTGGGCCCGATGGACACGGCGACGGGCAGCTTCCTGACGCTGCTCGACGGGACGCGGAGCCTGCCGCTGCTGCGCGACGAGGGACGCCGGATGGGTCTGCCGGACGGCCACGTCGACGGCCTGGTCGACCGACTGGCCGGCGCCGGCCTGCTGGACGACGCGACGGGCGGCGGCCCGGCCGCCGACACCCTGCGGGGAAAGCAGGCCGTCCTCGACCGGTTGCGACCGGACCTCGCCTCCCTGTCCCTGGTCACTCGCGGGCCGGGCGAGGCGATGGAGCGCCTGGCCGCCCGCCGCTCCCTGCGGGTGCAAGTACGGGGTGCGGGCCGGGTGGGCGTCGTCCTCGCCGCACTGCTGGCGGGCGCCGGGGTCGGCGAGGTGGACGTCCGTGACGGCGGCCGGGTGGAGCCGGGCGACGTCGCCCCCGGCGGGCTGCCCGCCGAGTCCGTGGGCGAGCGCCGCGAGGAGGCCGCCCCGCGGGCGGTGCGGCGAGCAGCCCCGGACCGACCACCCGGCCGCCGCCGAGCGCCCTCACCGTCCCTCTCAGCGGGGAACCGGGGGCCCCTCGATCCGGATGCGCCCGGGCACAGCCCCGCATCGGACGAGCGGACCCGCATCCCGGCGGCGGAAGCCGGCTGGTCCCTCGTGGTCCTCGCGCCCCGGGACGGACTGGCGGTCCACGCCCCCGACCCCGTCACCGCCGAGCCGCTCCTCGCCTCCGGCACACCCCATCTCTATACCGGGGTGGTGGAAGGGACCGGTGTGGTCGGCCCCCTCGTCCTCCCCGGCGAGACCGGCTGCGCGGGCTGTCTGGAGCGCGCCCGCACCGACCGGGACGAGACATGGCCCCGGCTGATCGCCCAGTGGCGGTCGGGCGGTCACCGGCGGGTCCAGGCCTGTGATCTCGCTCTGGCGTCCGCGGTCGCCGGTCTGGCCGCCACCCATGCGCTCGCCTTCCTCGACGGGCTGTCGCCATCCGGCGCGGGCACACGCTGGGAGGCCTCCCTGCCGACACCGACCTGGCCCGCCCGTCCGCTGTGGCCCCATCCCGCGTGCCCGTGCGGGGCCGCGGAGAGAGGTAAGGAAGAACACACCTCCAAGGACGGGGAGCCGCACGCGACAATGGCTGAGCACCAGCCGCCGGCGAGGTCTCGCCACGAGACACACGCCGCGCGGTTGTCTGGGACTTGGAGGGCGCATGTCTGATCTTCCCCGCAAGGCGGTCACCCGGACCGCCAAGCTCGCCGCGCTCCCGCTCGGCTTCGCCGGGCGGGCCACCTGGGGGCTCGGCAGACGGATCGGCGGGAAGTCGGCGGAGATCGTGGGCCGCGAGCTCCAGCAGCGCACGGCGGAGCAGCTTTTCAAGGTGCTCGGCGAGCTCAAGGGCGGGGCGATGAAGTTCGGGCAGGCCCTGTCCGTCTTCGAGTCCGCGCTGCCCGAGGAGGTGGCGGGTCCCTACCGCGCCGCGCTGACCAAGCTGCAGGAGGCCGCCCCTCCGATGCCGACCCGGACCGTGCACACCGTGCTGGAGGAGCGGCTCGGCGAGGACTGGCAGGAACTCTTCCAGGAATTCGAGGAAAGGCCTTCCGCGGCGGCCTCGATCGGCCAGGTGCACCGTGCCGTGTGGCACGACGGACGCGAGGTCGCGGTCAAGGTCCAGTACCCCGGCGCGGGCGAGGCGCTGCTCTCGGACCTGAACCAGCTCAGCCGCTTCGCCCGCCTGCTGGGGCCGCTCATTCCCGGGATGGACATCAAGCCGCTGATCACGGAGATGCGCGACCGGGTGTCGGAGGAGCTCGACTACGGCCTGGAGGCCCGGGCCCAGGCGACCCACGCGGACGAGTTCGCGGCCGACCCGGACGTGGTCGTGCCCGCCGTGGTCCACCAGTGCGAGCAGGTGCTGGTGACGGAGTGGATCGAGGGAACACCGCTCTCGGAGGTGATCGCCGAGGGCACCCGGGAGCAGCGGGACCGGGCCGGCCAGTTGCTCGCCCGCTTCCTGTTCTCGGGCCCCGCCCGCACGGGCCTGCTGCACGCCGACCCGCACCCGGGCAACTTCCGTCTGCTGCCGGACGACAAGGGCGGCTGGCGGCTGGGCGTGCTGGACTTCGGCACGGTCGACCGCCTGCCGGGCGGGCTGCCCGCGACCATCGGAAGCTCCTTGCGCATGACCCTCGAAGGAGAGGCGGAGGCGGTCTACGGACTCCTCTGCGCGGAGGGCTTCGTGAAGGAGTCGATAGAGCTGGACCCCGAGGCGGTCCTCGACTATCTGCTCCCGATCATCGAACCGGCCGAGGCCGAGGAGTTCACCTTCACCCGCAGCTGGATGCGCAGCCAGGCCGCTCGCATCGCCGACCCCCGCTCCCCCGCCCACCAGCTCGGCAGGCAGCTGAATCTGCCCCCGTCGTACCTCCTGATCCACCGGGTCACCCTCAGCACGATCGGCGTCCTGTGCCAGTTGGGCGCGACGGTGCGGCTGAGAGACGAACTGGAGGCCTGGCTTCCCGGCTTCCTCTCCGCGGAGGAAGCGCCGGACGACCTGCTGGAGGAGGCAGCGGAGGCGTGAACGGGCCTACCACCAGGCCGAGTCCAGGCGTCCCTCGATCGCCCTGAGGTTGGCCCGCGCGCACTCCTCGCAGATGTACTGACGGGTGCCGTTCTCCACGGAGCAGGTCCAGGTGAGCGGTGGTCCCTCGGCGAGGGCGCCGCAGCGGGCGCACGCGACGCGCAGGGGCTCGGTCGTCTCCGGCCGCTGCGCGGAGCCGCTGTCGTCACTGTCCCCGGGAAGACTCGTCACCCGGCGACGATATCCCCGTGGCGAGCGGTTGACGGTTCACAACGCACCGCGGGGGCCGGTCCGTTCGGACCGGCCCCCGCTCTGTCGTTCTGCCGTGCTAACCGCGACCGCTCTCGGTCACTGCATGACGGCCATGGCCAGCGCCCGGCGAGCGCGCATCGAGGCGCGCTCGGCACGGCGCTGCATCCGCCGGGCGGCGGCCAGGCGCACGGCCTGTCGATCCCGCTCGGCTTCGTGCAGCCGGTCGTGCATATGCGCACGAGCCAGGGCTTCTGGAATGAGTTGCATCTCTCGGGTCCTGTTCTGGCGCGAGTCGTTCGCACCGGTGGTGGAGAAGTCTGGGGTCGCGGAGCGGGCGGGCTCGTTGGCGGACGGCTTCATCGGGGCCTGCTTCTTGGGGTCGTTCGTGAGGGGGCGATCGATCGTTCCTGTGGTGTTCATGCCGTGACCGGGTTCTTGCGCGGACGGCCACGCGGCCGCTTGCGGGCCACGACGACACCCTGGACGAAGAGCTCGCCACCCCAGACGCCCCAGGGCTCACGCCGCTCCTTGGCGCCGGCGAGGCAGGCCTCGATCAGCGGGCAGGTGCGGCAGAGGGACTTGGCGTACTCGACATCGGCCGGCGACTCGGCGAAGAAGACCTCCGGGTCGTAGGAGCGGCAGGGGACGGGTACGCCGAGGTTCTCGATGGCGTCGTCGAGCGCGGTGAGCGCAGTGAGCGGAGTCAAGGTGGAGTCCTCCGTGAGGCCGGGCGGGGGGATCGTCTCGGAAGGCGGTACGGACGGGGCGTGCGCTTCGAGTTGCACGGTTTGTTTTCCTCGTCTGGTCGTGCCGGCCGGTTGGCCGGTTGGCGGCTGGTACCGGGTTCTTTTCGTCCCGAGGCCCCTTCGCTCTGGCCGTCCCCGGTCGGGGACAAACAGAAGGGCCGCGGATCCCGGGTGGGGTTCCGCGGCCCTGAAGGCGCCGGCCTGATCGAGGATCAGGCTGGATCGCTCCAGGGTTCAGGCCCACGGAAGGCCCACATCGTGTGGTGCTGCTTGGTCTGCTTCAGGGATCCGGCACCGGCGGCCGCAAAGGCATAGGTCCGCGCCTGTGCCGTTACTGCTTCCAGTGCCTGGATCGGTCGCTCATTGCGCTCACGGATGGGAAGACCCGTGAGAGACACGACGGACGCCGGACGGACGGCAGAGATGCCGGACAGACCGGTGCCCAGGTTCGAGACGCCGAGCGAGCAGGTGGAGACGACCGAGGGATCGGTCATTTTGACGGAGCTGGTGGAGCTGACGTTGATGCTGATCACTGGAATCGCCTCCTCTCGGCGTCTATGGGGACCGGGATGAACCGGTCCGACGGTTGTTAAGTACAGCACGAAACCAGGGCCTCGGAGAAGGCCGCCGTTTCCGTGTTAAGAACCTATGGGGATCGCTGGGGCATGCGCAAACTATTTTCTCGACGAGTTTGAATCAATCAACTTCCTCGTCCCCTCCGGGTTCGCGACCTGCACAGATGGCCAGAACGTCGGCTCCGAACCGGTTGAGCTTGCGCACTCCGACCCCGGGGATCCGCGCCAGCTCTCCCTCGTCGTCGGGCACGGACTCGGCGATCGCCATCAGCGTCTTGTCCGTGAAGACGCAGAAGGCCGGCTGCCCGCTGCGCTGCGCCTGCTCCGCCCGCCACTCCCGCAACCGCTCGTAGAGCCCCTCGTCCATGTCGGAGGGACAGTCCTCGCAGCGCATCAGCTTCATCTCACCGGCGTCCGTGAGCGTGCGACCGCAGACCCGGCATCTGGCCGGGGTCCGGCTGGTGCGCCGCACCGCGCTGCCGCCCGTGCTCCCGATGCCGCGCTCGACGCCTCCGGCGCCCGCCGCACCACTGCGGCCGGCGGTGGCGACGGAGCCCGGGCGCAGCCCGTCGAGGAAGCGACTGGGCCGCCGGTTCGCCCGGCCGCCGGGCGAACGGGACAGCGCCCAGGAGACGAACAGGTGCTCTCTGGACCGGGTGACACCGACATAGAGGAGACGGCGCTCCTCCTCGATCTGCTCCTCGGTCTTTGCGTAGGTGATCGGCATCATCCCCTCGGCGACGCCGACCAGGAAGACGACGTCCCACTCCAGGCCCTTCGCCGAGTGCAGCGAGGCGAGCGTGACGCCCTGCACGGTGGGGGCGTGCTGGGAACCGGCGCGTTCGTCGAGCTCCGCCACCAGATCGCTCAGGGTGGCGTCGGGTTTGGCCGCCGCGAAGTCCTGCGCCAGGTTCACCAGGGCGGCCAGCGATTCCCAGCGCTCCCTGACCGCTCCCGATCCGGCGGGCGGCTGATTCGACCAGCCCTCGCCGGACAGCACCGCGCGCACCTGCGAGGGGAGGTCGACCACGTCGTCCAGCAGGGAGTCGTTGCCGCCGAAGCGGGCCGCGCCGCGCAGGGCGACGCCCGCCTTGCGCACCTCGGGGCGGTCGAAGAAGCGCTCCGCACCGCGCAGTTGGTAGGGCACTCCGGCATCGGCCAGGGCCTGCTCGTAGGTCTCCGACTGGGAGTTCGTGCGGAACAGGATCGCGATCTCCGCCGCGGGGACCCCGGAGGCGATGAGCTCGCGGATGCGGCGGGCCGCGCCCTCGGCCTCGGCGGGCTCGTCCGTGTATTCGGCGTAGACGGGTTCCGGGCCGGGGCCGCGCTGGGAGACGAGCTCCAGGCGGTGGTCGGCCGCACGGCCGCGGGCCTGCGCGAGCAGTCCGTTCGCCAGATGGACGACCTGGGGCGAGGAGCGGTAGTCACGGACGAGCTTGACGACCGTGGCTCCGGGGTGGCGGGTGCGGAAGTCGAGAAGGTGGTCGGGGGTTGCACCGGTGAACGAGTAGATCGTCTGGCTGGCGTCGCCCACCACACAGAGGCTGTCGCGCTCGCCGAGCCACAGCTCCAGGAGGCGCTGCTGGAGGGGGCTGACGTCCTGGTACTCGTCGACGACGAAGTGCTGGTACTGGGAGCGGACCTGCTCGGCGATGTCGTGCCGGTCCTGCAGGATGGCGACGGTCAGCAGCAGGACGTCCTCGAAGTCGATGACCGCGCGGTCGCGCTTGAGGTCCTCGTACGTCGAGTAGAGCTGGGCGATCTCGGCCGGGTCGCGCGGGGTCTCGCGGCCGGTCTTGGCGGCCGCGGCCGCGTAGTCACCGGGGACGGTCTGGGTGACCTTGGACCACTCGATCTCGGCGGTCACGTCCCGCAGCTCGCCCCGGTCGAGCCGGATGCGGCAGGCGGCCGCCGCGTCCGCGACGAGCTGGACCTTGCGGTCGATGATCCGGGGCATGCTGCCGCCGACGGCTTTCGGCCAGAAGTACTGGAGCTGGCGCAGGGCGGCCGAGTGGAAGGTGCGGGCCTGGACACCGGAGGCGCCGAGCTGACGAAGACGGCCGCGCATCTCTCCCGCGGCGCGGTTGGTGAACGTGACGGCGAGCACGCTGGAGGGCTGGAGGATCCCGGCACGCACTCCGTAGGCGATGCGGTGGGTGATCGCCCGCGTCTTGCCCGTACCGGCCCCGGCCAGCACGCACACCGGACCGTGCAGGGCGGTCGCGACCTCGCGCTGCTCGGGGTCGAGCCCGTCGAGCACCGCGTCGGCCGTGTCCGGTACCCGAGGGAAAAGGGTGGAGTGCGTTGCTGCTGTCACACCGCCATGCTGCCAGGTCGCCGGAGACGGGAGAGCCGGTTGTCCACAGGGGGGCGCATGCAGTCGTACGAATGCGGCAGGCGTCACAGCCGTGGTGCGGCGGCCGTGCGGCGGGGATCACATCCGCCGGCGCCGGGCGGTGGCCCGATCCCGGCGCTCGCCCGGAGTCGCACTGGGGCGCCGGCGGGAATGGCGGCCCGGTCACGTACGTTCCACTCACTGCCAACCGCACCCCTGCCGTGAAGGAGCACAACAGACATGCCGGGCACTGTGACGATGTACAGCACCACGTGGTGCGGCTACTGCCGCCGGCTCAAGAGCCAGATGGACCGGGAGGGCATCACGTACAACGAGATCAACATCGAGCAGGACCCGGAGTCCGCCGCGTTCGTGGAGAAGGCGAACGGCGGGAACCAGACGGTTCCGACCGTCCTCTTCCCGGACGGGTCGACGCTCACGAACCCTTCGCTGGCGCAGGTCAAGCAGAAGATCGGCGCGTAGGCGCGGCGCCGTCGGCACGCGGCCTGACGGCCGCGGCCGACGCGGGCGCACTGCCCGGGGCGGGGGTCAGAGTGCCGGACCGCCCGGACGGGGCAGGGGCTTTCCGTACCAGAGCTCGATCAGTCGCGCCGCGATGGAGATGCCGTACGGCGGCAGCACCTCACCGGACTCGAAGGCGGTGCGCAGGTCCTCACGGGAGAACCAGCGCGCCTCCTCGATCTCGTCGCCGTCGACGTTGATCTCCGACGACGTGGCACGGGCCATGAACCCCAGCATCAGGCTGGAGGGGAAGGGCCAGGGCTGGCTGGCGACGTACTCGACCTCGCCGACCGTGACGCCGGCCTCCTCGAAGACCTCGCGGCGCACCGACGTCTCGATGGACTCCCCGGGCTCGACGAAGCCCGCGAGCGTCGAGAAGCGCCCTTCGGGCCAGTGCACCTGACGGCCGAGGAGGATGCGGTCGTCGTCGTCCGTGACCGCCATGATCACGGCCGGGTCGGTGCGCGGATAGTGCTCGGCGCCGCAGGCCGGGCAGCGGCGGATGTGACCGGCCGCCGCAATGACCGTGCGCTCGCCGCAGCGCGAGCAGAAGCGGTGCAGCCGCTGCCAGTTCTCCAGGGCGACGGCGTGCACCATCAGGCCCGCGTCCCGCGGTGACAGGAGCAGCCCCGCCTCGCGCAGCCCCGCCGGCCGCGCTGACTGGTCGATCCGCCCCGGCAGCGCGTCCTTCTGGAGGGCGAAGTAGCTCACGCCGTCGTCGTCGGTGCCCAGGAAGTAGCGGTGCGCCTCGGTGAGCGGGGCCTCGAAGGACGGCGTCATGACGAGCTCGGTGCTGCCGTCCGCCGTCTCGTCGATGAGGACCTGACCGCCGGAGACCACGAAGACGCGGGTGGTGGGGTGGCTCCATGCCGCCGCCAGCCAGGCCTCGTCGAGCCGGTGGTGGGCGGCGCGGTCGATGCCGCTCGGAGCGGTGAGCGAGATGGGACGGTCGGCGGTGTGGTCGGTCCAGGTGGTCACGGGTGCTTCCAACTCCCCCGAAGGAACGGATATGTCGACGGGCGGTGCGGCAGGGGCTGCGGCGGGACGGGTGCGGAGCTCGGTCTTCAGCGCGTGGCCGGCCCTGTTCAGTGTGCCTCGCCCCAGTTCTCGGCCAGGTCGCCCCAGAGGTGTGCGGTGGTCTCGACGCCCTTCAGCAGCAGATCGAGTTCCACTTTCTCGTTCGGGGCGTGCCATCCGTCCGACGGGACCGAGATGCCCAGGAAGAGCACGGGTGTCGCCAGGACTTCCTGGAGGTCGGCGGCGGGGCCGGAGCCGCCCTCGCGGGTGAAGCGGACGGGCTGCTCGAAGGCGAGGCCCATGGCGCGTACGACGGACTGCAGAGCCGGGTGGTCGAGCGGGGTCAGACAGGGGCGGGTCGCCGAACCGAACGTGATCTCGTGCCGGATCCCGGCGGGCAGCTGATCGGCCGCCCAGGCGCGCACGGCCTTCTCGACATGGTCCGGGTCCTGTCCCGCGACCAGGCGGAAGGAGAGCTTCACCATGGCGGAGGACGGGATGATCGTCTTGCTGCCGGGGCCCTGGTAGCCGCCGCCGATGCCGTTGACCTCGGCGGTCGGACGGGCCCAGATGCGCTCCAGGGTGGTGTGCCCGGCCTCTCCGTGGGTCGCTGCGGACTTCGCCGTGCTCAGCCACCGCTGCTCGTCGAAGGGCAGCTCGGCGAAGAGCTCGCGCTCGCGGTCGGTGAGTTCGACGATGCCGTCGTAGAAGCCGGGCACCGCCACGCGCGCGTGCTCGTCGTGGAGCGCGGCGACCAGGCGGGCGGCTGCGGTGGCCGGGTTCGGCACGGCGCCGCCGAAGGAGCCGGAGTGGATGTCCTGCTCGGGCCCGTACAGCGCGATCTCGCACTCGGCCAGACCTCGCATGCCCGTACACACCGTGGGGGTGTCCTCGGACCACATGCCGGTGTCGGAGACGATCACCGCGTCCGCGGCGAGCCGCTCCGCGTGCTGCTCCACGAGGGCGCGGAAGTGCGGCGAGCCGGACTCCTCCTCGCCCTCGACGAGCATCTTGAGGTGCACCGCCGGGGCGCTGCGTCCGGTGGCGGCGAGGTGGGCACGGACGCCGAGTGTGTGGAAGAACACCTGCCCCTTGTCGTCGGCCGCCCCGCGCGCGTAAAGCCGGTTGCCGCGGATCACCGGCTCGAACGGCTCGGTGTCCCAGCCGTCCTCGCGGGCGGCGGGCTGCACGTCGTGGTGCCCGTAGACGAGGACGGTGGGTGCCTGCGGGTCGTCCGAGGGCCACTCGGCGAACACGGCCGGAGCGCCCGGCGTCTCCCAGACCTCGCTGGTGGGGAAGCCGGTCTCCCTGAGTTTGGCGGCGAGCCAGTCGGCGCTGCGGGCCACGTCCGCGGCGTGGTCGGGCTGTGCCGACACCGAGGGGATGCGCAGCCACTCCGCGAGGTCGTCGAGGAAGGGCGCGCGGTGCGCAGCGATGTACGTGCGGACGGCGCTGACAGCGCTGTCAACGGGCTTGCTCATGCTCACGAGCCTATCGGCCCGCACCGACATGCTCGTCCGGCGGATCCTCCGGGGCCCCTTCGGCGGGCTCCTCGGCCGACTCCTCCAGGAGCAGCCGCTCCAGCGCCGCCCGGTCGGGGAGCCCGTCCAGGTGGACGACCTCTCCGCTGCGCACATACAGGAACGTGGCCCTGACCGACTCCAGGGGCACGCCCTGCTGCTCGGCCCAGGCCACCCGGTACACGGCGAGCTGGAGGGGATCCGCGGTGCGCGTGCGGCTCGTCTTCCAGTCGACGATCTCGTACGTGGTTCCGTCGCCGTCGTCCTCCCGGTAGACGGCGTCGATGCGGCCGCGCACGACGCGTCCGGCGACGGCCAGTTGGAAGGGGCACTCGACGCGGTACGGGGTGCGGTGGGCGTACGGGCTGCGTTCGAAGGCCTCCTTGAGGGCCTCCAGGTCACGTTCGTCGGCGATCTCGGCCTCGCTGCCGGGCAGCTCGTCCGGCTCCAGCATCGGCAGCCGCAGCGCTTCGAAGCGGGACTCGACCCAGGCGTGGAAGCGGGTGCCGCGACGGGCGGCGGGCTGGGGCGGGCGCGGCATCGGGCGGGCGAGTTCCTGGGCGAACCCGTCCGGATCGGCGGCCAGGCGCAGCAGCTGTGAGGCGGTGAGCGAGGCGGGCAGGGGTACGTCGGTGACGCCCGCGCGCGCCCGCAGGAGCTCGCCGGTGAGCGCGTCGAGGTCGCGGTCCCAGGAGGCGAGGATCCGGGCTTCCTCCGGGGTGAGGGGCATGCTTCCGGGCCCCGCGCCGTGGTCGGAGTCCTCGTCAGGGTCGGGGTCGGCCGGGTGGGAACGGGCATGGGGGATGGCGGGCCGGCGGGCGTCGGAACGCCCGTCCACCTGCTCCTGGTCCCGCTCCGGGGTGAGCGGGGCACGGGCGTGAGGCGTCCCCGGGGGCCGTTCGGTCGTCCAGGAGTCCCAGTCGGAGGCGCCTTCTCCGAAGGGGTCCTCCCCGGGGTCGCCGTCCATGCCGAGGAGCTCGTCCTCCTCCGGCGGAGGCGGCCAGTCCGGATCGTCGTGCGAGGAGGGGTCGTGGACGGCTTCGGGCCGCGCGGCTCCCGGATGGGCCTCGTCATGGGACGCGATGCGTTCCAGGTGCGCCAGCACGGTCTCCGCGGCCGCGCGCCGCCGAGCGAGGGCGGCGTCGTCCAGCGGGAGGGGCCACGCGTGGTCGGCGGCGGCCTCGTGCAGGGCCGGGTTCTCCTCGCCCTCCGCGGGTTCGTCCGCCCAGACCTCGGTCTCGCCGTACCCGGACGCGCAGTGGTCCTGCAGGGCCTGCAGGAAGTCCGACGGGCCCCGCGGGCGCTTCTGCGAGGGGCCCCACCAGTGGCCGGAGCCGAGCAGCAGGGAGCGGGGGCGGGTGAACGTGACGTAGCCGAGGCGGAGTTCCTCGGTGTGCTGGTGGTCCTTCATGGCCTCGTGGAAGGCCTTCATGGCCCTGGCGTCCCAGGCGTCGACGTCGGGCAGCGTGTCGGCGTCGCCGCGCAGTGCGTGCGGCAGGACCTTGCCCTGGGCGGTCCACTTCTCACGGCCCTGGGTGCTGGGAAAGGTCCCGGTGACCAGGCCCGGCACGGCGACGACGTCCCACTCCAGTCCCTTGGACTTGTGGGCGGTGAGCACCTTGACGGTGTTCTCGCCGCCGGGGAGGGCGTTGTCGAGGCCCTTCTCGTACTGCGCGGCCGTTCGCAGGAAGCCGAGGAAGGCCAGCAGGGTCGCCTCGCCGTCGCCGGCCGCGAAGGACGCGGCCACGTCCAGGAAGTTGGAGAGGGTCTCGCGGCGGCGGGCGGCCAGGGCGTGCGGGGACGCCGACAGTTCGACCTCCAGGCCGGTGACGGCGAGCACGCGGTGCAGGACGTCCATCAGGGGGTCGGACAGCGAGCGCCGCAGGTCGCGCAGTTCGGCGGCCAGGCGCGCGAACCGCACCCGGGCGTCCGGCGAGAACGGCAGCCCGTCGTCCGCCGCCTCGGCCCCGAGCGGCGTCTCCAGGAACGTGTCGAGGGCATCCGCCAGCGATATCACCTCGGCGGGGTCGACCCCTTCCACGGCGGCGGCGAGCCGGCGGTCGCGGTCCTCGTCGTCCCCGCGCGCGTGGGACACCAGCAGGCGGGCGCGCCGCCCCAGGAGTGCGAGATCGCGCGGGCCGATCCGCCAGCGCGGTCCGGTGAGCAGGCGCACGAGAGAGGCATTGGCGCCGGGGTCCTGGAGCACTTCGCAGACCGCGACCAGGTCGGCCACCTCGGGCAGGTGCAGCAGTCCGGAGAGGCCCACCACCTCGACCGGGACGTCCCGCGCGACGAGCGCGCCCTGGATCTCGGCGAAGTCGGCCGCCGTGCGGCACAGCACGGCGATCTCCCCGGGCGCCTTCCCGGTGCGTACGAGATGGGCGATCGAGTCGGCGAGCCAGTCCAGCTCCTCGGCGTGAGTGCGCAGCAGTGCGCAGCGGACCATGCCGTCGCGCTCGGCCCCGGGGGCGGGCCGGAGCGCTTCCACGCCCGCGTGCATCGCCCGCAGGGGCTCCGCGAGGCCGTTGGCGAGGTCCAGGAGGCGACCGCCGCTGCGGCGGTTCTCGCTCAGGGACTGACGCACGGCGGTACGGCCGTCGGCGTGCGCGAAGTGTTCGGGGAAGTCGTCCAGGTTGGCGACGGAGGCGCCGCGCCAGCCGTAGATCGCCTGGCAGGGGTCGCCGACGGCGGTCACCGGGTGGCCGGTGCCGCCCCCGAACAGGCCGGCCAGGAGGACGCGCTGGGCCACCGAGGTGTCCTGGTACTCGTCGAGCAGGACCACACGGAACTCGTCCCGCAGGATCTCGCCGACTTCCGGACGCGTGCGGGCGAGGGTCGCCGAGAGGGCGATCTGGTCGCCGAAGTCGAGCAGGTCGCGCTCGCGCTTGGCGGCGCGGTACCGGGTGACCAGTTCGGTGAGCTCGCGCCGCGCCGCGGCCGCTTCGGGGACCTTGCGCAGGTCGGCGTTGGTGAGGGCGGCGCCCTCCAGCGAATGCAGCAGCCCGGCGTCGTACGCCCGCAGCTCCTCGGGCTGTACGAGATGTTCGGCGAGCTCGGAGTCGAGCGTGAGGAGATCGCTGACCAGGTCGGGGAAGGAGCGCGTCAGGGCCGGGTAGGGGCCGGGGGCCTCCCGGAGCACCCGCGCGGCGAGCTGGTAGCGCGTGGCGTCGGCCAGGAGGCGGGCGGTGGGTTCGAGCCCGATGCGCAGACCGTGGTCGGTCAGCAGACGGCCCGCGAAGGCGTGGTAGGTCGAGATGACCGGCTCGCCCGGCGGGTTGTCCGGGTCGATGACGTCGGGGTCGGTGACGCCCGCCTTGATCAGTGCCTTGCGGACGCGCTCGGCGAGTTCACCGGCCGCCTTGTTGGTGAACGTGAGGCCGAGGACCTGTTCCGGGGCGACCTGTCCGGTGCCGACCAGCCAGACGACGCGGGCGGCCATCACCGTGGTCTTGCCCGAGCCGGCTCCGGCCACGATCACCTGCGGGGCGGGCGGTGCGGTGATGCACGCCGTCTGCTCCGGGGTGAAGGGGATGCCCAGGAGCTCCTTGAGCTGCTCGGGATCGGTGATACGGGCTGGCACGTCAGAGAGGCTAGCGGCGCCCACTGACAGCGGAGACCGCATCGCCCGACGGGACGGAAGAAGCGCTGGTCAGCTCGGGAGGTGCGGTATGTCACTCGGGCCGCGTGCGTCGCCGGGCGCCGGGCAGCCCGTCACCGGGTGGCCACCGCCGGCAGCGGGGAGACCGCTCGGGGCCCCGGGTTGCGCGGCCCCGTCACTCGATCACCTGCCGCCCCTCCGGCCGGGCGCTGCACGACGCCCGGAACGCGCAGTGCGTGCAGTGCTGCCCCGTGGACGGCGTGAAGCGTTCGTCGAGGACCTTGCCCGCGGCCGTCGCGAGGAGATCGCCGACCCACTCCCCCGTGAGCGGCTCCTGCGCCTGCACCTTGGGGAAGGCCTCCCCGCCGTTCTTCTTGGCGGCGCCCTGCCGCAGCTGGACGAGTTCCGCACCGCCGGGCTCCGGACGCTCGCCGTCGAAGACCTCGTCGACGGCGCCCTGGTTCACGGCCAGCTGATAGACGGCGAGCTGCGGGTGCCGGGCGACGTCGGCGGCGCTCGGAGCCTGCTTGCCGGTCTTGAAGTCGACCACGTAGGCGCGGCCCTCGGTGTCCGTCTCGACGCGGTCCATGGAGCCCCGGATGCGCACTTCGTAGGAGCCGGCCTCCAGGGTCACGTCGAAGTCGTGCTCGCTGGCGACCGGCGTCCGGCCCGCCCGGTCCATGACGTGCCACTTGAGGAAGCGTTCGAGCGCCACGCGCGCGTGCTCCTTCTCCTGCGACGACTTCCAGGGCGCGTCGAAGGCGAGCGCGTTCCACACCGAGTCGAGCCGCTCCATGAGCACGTCGAGGTCGGCGGGGGTGTGTCCGGACGCCACCTCGTCGGCGAGGACGTGCACCACGTTGCCGAATCCCTGGGCGGCCGTCGCGGGCGCGTCCGCCTTCACCTCGCGGCCCAGGAACCACTGCAGGGCGCAGGTGTTGGCGAGTTGGTCCAGGGCGCTTCCGGAGAGCACGACGGGATGGTCGCGGTCGCGCAGCGGCACCTTGCTCTCGGTCGGCTCGTACATGCCCCACCATCGGTAGGGATGCGCGGACGGCACCAGCGGACGGCCGTCCTCGTCGCCGAGCGCGGCGAGTTTCGCCAGGCGGCGGGCCGCGGCCTCCCGGAGGGTGTCGGAGACGCGCGGGTCGACGGTGGTCGCCCGCAGTTCGGCCACCAGGGCGGCCACGGACAGGGGACGGCGCGGGCGGCCCGTCACGTCCTTGGGCTCGACGCCGAGCTCGGTGAGGAAGCGGGACGGCTGGTCCCCGTCGTCGGCCGGGGCCTTCACGGCGGTGACGACGAGGCGTTCCCGCGCGCGGGTGGCGGCCACGTAGAACAACCGGCGTTCCTCGGAGAGGAGCGCTCCCGGCGTCAGCGGCTCGGCGAGGCCGTCGCGTCCGATGCGGTCGGCCTCCAGCAGGGAGCCCCGGCGGCGCAGGTCGGGCCACAGGCCTTCCTGGACGCCGGCGACGACGACGAGCCGCCACTCCAGCCCCTTGGAACGGTGCGCGGTCATCAGGCGTACGGCGTCGGCGCGTACGGCCCGGCGGGTGAGGGTGTCGGCGGCGATGTCCTGGGCCTCGATCTCCTCGAGGAAGTTGAGGGCGCCGCGGCCTCCGATCCGTTCCTCGGCGCGGGCCGCGGTCGCGAACAGCGCGCAGACGGCGTCGAGGTCGCGGTCGGCGTTGCGCCCCGCGGCGCCGCCGCGCCGGGCGGACCGCTCCAGCCGCTGCGGCCACGGAGTGCCCTCCCACAGATCCCAGAGGGCCTCCTCCGCCGTCCCGCCGCCGGCGAGCCGTTCCCTGGCCTTGCGCAGCAGCGCGCCCAGCCGCTGGGCCCCTCGGGCGTACGCCGGGTCGTGCGCCACCAGCCGTTCCGGCTCGGCCAGCGCACGCGTCAGCAGTTCGTCGGAGGGCGGCGGCACGTGGTTGCCGCCGGCGCGTTCCTCCTCGCGCAGCGCCCGGCCCAGCCGTCGGAGGTCGGCGGCGTCCATGCCGGCGAGGGGCGAGGCGAGCAGGGTGAGCGCCGTCTCGGCGTCGAGCCAGCACCCGCCGGGACGGGGTGCGGACGGGTCGGGCTCGGCGGTGACGTCCGTATCCGTCCCGGATTCCGCGGAATCCGCGGATCCGTCGCCGCCCCCGACGGACTCCGCCTCCGCTGCCGCCACCGCCTTGAGTGCCGTGAGCAGCGGGGCCACCGCCGGTTCGTGGCGCAGCGGCAGGTCGTCACCGTCGATGTCCAGGGGAACGCCGGCGGCCGTGAGGGCGCGTCGGACCGCGGGGATGGTGCGCGCGCCCGCGCGCACCAGGACGGCCATCTCGCCCCAGGGGACCCCGTCCTCCAAGTGGGCCCTGCGGAGGATGTCCGCGATGTTGTCCAGCTCCGTGCCCGCCGTCGGATACGTGTAGACCTCGACCCGCCCGCCGCCGCGCACCGGGGTGAGCTCGCGGTGGGCACGGACCTTCTCCGCCGGCAGCCGGGTCAGCGGCATGCGCTGGGTGACCAGGCGGGTGGCCCCGAGCAGGTCGGCACCCGAGCGGCGGGACGTCCGGAGGACCTCCACCGGTGCCGGACGACCGTCCACGCGCGGGAAGGCGTGCGGGAACTCGAGGATGCCGTTCACGTCGGCGCCCCGGAACGCGTAGATCGACTGGTCCGGGTCTCCGAGGGCCACCAGGGTGCGGCCGCCTCCGGCGAGGGCGTGCAGCAGCCGGACCTGCGCGGGGTCGGTGTCCTGGTACTCGTCCACGTAGACCGCGTCGTACTGGGTGGCCAGCCGTTCGGCGATCTCCGTCCGTCCGGCGAGCAGCACCGCGCGGTGGACGAGTTCGGCGTAGTCGAGCACTCCCTGCATGTCGAGGACGTCGAGGTACTCGGCGAGGAAGGCGGCGGCCGCGCGCCAGTCCGGGCGGCCGATGCGGTGGGCGAAGGCGTCCAGGGCGTCGGGGCCGAGGCCCAGCTCGCGGCTGCGGGCGAGCACCGCGCGGACCTCGTCCGCGAACCCGCGGGTGGTCAGACAGGCGCGCAGTTCGTCCGGCCAGCGCACATGCGCGAGGCCGAGCCGCTCGAGGCCGGGCTGGCCCGCGAGCAGCTCGCGCACCGCCACGTCCTGTTCCGGACCGGAGAGCAGCCGCAGGGGCTCGACGAACAGGTCGCTGTCCTGGTGGGCCCGGACGAGGGCGTAGCAGTACGAGTGGAAGGTGGTCGCCCGGGGGGCGCGCGCGGCTCCGATGCGCAGCGCCATGCGGTCGCGCAGCTCCACGGCGGCCTTGCGGCTGAAGGTCAGCACCAGGATGCGCTGCGGGTCGCCGCCGCGGGCGATGCGGGCGGCCACGGACTCGACGAGCGTCGTCGTCTTGCCCGTGCCGGGACCCGCCAGGACGAGGAGCGGGCCGCCCCTGTGGTCAACCACCGAACGCTGTGCTGCGTCCAGACGAGGGGGGTCGGGACGGGCCGGCGGGGTACGCACCAGTCGGTAAGCGCCACGGGTCCCCTGGCGCACCTGGTGGTGCGACAGGCGCCTGAGGGAAGAAGAGGAGCTCACGTGGTTCGCCGGTCCTGGTGGTTGTGCGATCGGTCACTGCCGGCGCCGGGCGCCGTCGTTCGGAGGTGGTGGTCGGGCGTCGGGTGCGCGGACCGCCGGGTGCGGCGGGCGGTGGCCGCGGGGTGAGGGAGAGACGCCTCGTCGACGCCACGTCCGTGGACACCGGGGAAGACGCTACGCCCGTGCACCCCGTGGAAGGAGGGCTTCCCCTTCTTCCCGTGGGCCCCGTGCGTCCCTCGCTGCTCGAACGTACGGCATGCCGCGCAGGTGCCCGGCTTACCCCGTACGGGCCACCGGTGCCCCCTTCGCCCCTCGGATGCCGGAAGCTGTCAGGTGTGACCCTCCGCGCGCTCGGCCCCGTCCCATCTCGCCCGTCTCATGTCGACGCGCGGCAGATGGCCCTCGGCGGCCCGGCCGGCCTCCTTCAGGGGCGTGCCCTCCGCGCGGTAGTGGCCGAGCGCCTCCAGCTCGTGGCCCGGGAGCAGCACCCCGTCCGCGCGTATGACGCGCCACCAGGGCGCGACTCCCCCGTAGAGGGACATCACCCGGCCCACCTGACGGGGGCCGCCCTCGTCCAGCCATTCGGCGACGTCCCCGTACGTCATGACGCGCCCCGCCGGGATCAGCTCGGCGACGTCGAGCACCCGCTCCGCGTACTCCGGCAGGGCGTCCGCCGGAAGGCTCTCCTCGCTCATCCGTCCCATCCTGCCGCACGGCACCGACAATGGGACATGGCAACCGCGGTGCGGCCGGCTCGCCCCCGAGCCCCGCTTCCGGCAGACTGTGCGGCCCCGTATTGCACCCTCCTGCCCCCGTGTACCGGCAGGGCATGCCACCATCGTGCGGGCGGTGACAGGTGATACGAGATCAAGAAGAGACGATGAAGCAGCAGGGTGTGCACCCCGAAGACGCGGAGGGCACCTCTGAGGCTCCGTCGCGCCCGGACACCGGTGGAGCGGACGCCCGGGGCGCCGAGAACGCGTCCGACGGCGTGACCGCGCGGGACGCCGACTGCGCCGAGGACGCCCACAACGACGAGGTCGAGGGCGACGAACCGCTGCTCCCCGCGCGCGTGCACCGCCCTTCGGACCTGATGCGCCTCCTGGTGGGCATCCTCGCGATCGTGGTGCTCCTCGCCATCGCCGCGTTCGCCCACGGCACGACCTCGGGACTCGAACAGGACATCAACAAGGGCACCGGCCAGGCGCCCGATCTGCTGATCAAGATCGCAGGTCTGGCGTCGAGCATCGCGATCCTGCTGGTGCCGGTCGCCTTCGCCATCGAGCGGCTGATCAAGCGGGACGGCCTGCGCATCGCCGACGGTGTGCTCGCCGCGGTCCTCGCGCACGGTGTGACACTCGCCACCGACCTGTGGGTCGCCAAGGCCGCCCCGAGTTCCATCCAGGAAGCGCTCACCCAGCCGTCCCCCGGTGACATCCACGCCCTCACCGACCCGGTGCACGGCTATCTCGCGCCCGTCATCGCCTACATGACCGCCGTCGGCATGTCGCGCCGCCCGCGCTGGCGTGCCGTGCTGTGGGTGGTGCTGCTCCTCGACGCCTTCTCGATGCTGGTCACCGGGTACACGACACCGTTCTCGATCATCCTGACGGTGCTGATCGGATGGACGGTCGCCTACGGAACGCTGTACGCGGTCGGCTCGCCGAACGTGCGGCCGACCGGCCGGACACTGATGGCAGGCCTGCGGCACGTCGGCTTCCACCCCGTGAGCGCCGCCCGCGACGAGGCGCCGGACACCACCGACAACGGAGACCGCGGCCGTCGCTACTTCGTCACCCTGGAGGACGGCGCACCCCTGGACGTCACGGTCGTCGACCGGGAACAGCAGGCGCAGGGCTTCTTCTACCGCGTGTGGCGCCGGCTGACGCTGCGCGGCATCACCACGCGCCGCAGCCTGCAGTCCCTGCGCCAGGCACTGGAGCAGGAAGCGCTCCTCGCGTACGCGGCGATCGCGGCCGGTGCCAACGCCCCGAAGCTGATCGCCACCTCGGAACTCGGCCCCGACGCCGTGATGCTCGTCTACGAGCACACGGGCGGCCGGACCCTCGACTCGCTGTCCGACGACATGATCACCGACGATCTCCTGCGGGACACCTGGCACCAGGTCCAGGCGCTCCAGTCGCGGCGCATCGCGCACCGCAGGCTCGCGGGCGACGCCATTCTGGTGGATCGTTCCGGCACGGTGATCCTCACCGACCTGCGCGGCGGTGAGATCGCCGCCGGCGACCTGGTGCTGCGCATGGACATCGCGCAGCTCGTGACCACACTCGGACTGCGGGTGGGCGCCGAGCGTGCGGTCGCCTCGGCGGTCGGCGTACTGGGCCCGGACGCGGTCGCCGACTGTCTCCCGCTGCTGCAGCCGATCGCCCTGACCCGCTCCACGCGCGCGACCCTGCGGAAACTGGCCCGGGAGCGCGCCCAGCGCGAGCGCGAGGCGGTGCTGGAGGCCTCCCGGCAGGACAAGATCGCCCGCACCGAGGAGCACCAGGAGCACACCGAGGCCGTTCCGGAGAAGCCCGGCAAGAAGGCCGTACGCGCCGAGCAGCGGGCCGAGAAGCGGGCGATCGACGACGCTCTGGAAGAGGCACGCGAGGAGGATCTGCTCACCCAGATCCGCCACCAGGTGCTGCTGATCAGACCGCAGGCGCCGGTCGAACCGGCCCGTCTGGAGCGCATCCGGCCGCGCACGCTGATCAGTTTCATCGCGGGCGCCATCGGCGCGTACTTCCTGCTGACGCAGCTGACCCACACGCCGTTCGGCACCCTCTTCGACACTGCCGAGTGGGGCTGGGTCGCCGCGGCCGTGCTGTTCTCGGCGCTGAGCTACTTCGCGGCGGCGATGAGCCTGCTGGGCTTCGTACCGGAGCGGGTGCCGTTCCTGCGGACCGTGGCCGCGCAGGTCGCCGGTTCGTTCGTGAAGATCGTGGCGCCCGCCGCGGTCGGCGGCGTCGCCCTCAACACCCGCTTCCTGCAGCGGGCCGGCGTCCGCCCCGGGCTCGCGGTGGCCAGCGTCGGCGCGTCCCAGCTGTTCGGGCTCGGCTGCCACATCCTGATGCTGCTGTCGTTCGGCTACCTGACCGGCACCGAGAAGACGCCCTCCCTGTCGCCGTCCCGCACCGTCATCGCCGGTCTGCTGACGGTCGCGGTCCTGGTGCTCGTGGTGACCTCGGTGCCCTTCCTGCGCAAGTTCGTCGTCACGCGCGTGAGGTCCCTGTTCGCCGGCGTCGTGCCGCGCATGCTGGACGTACTGCAGCGGCCGCAGAAGCTGATCACCGGCATCGGGGGCATGCTCCTCCTCACCGCCTGTTTCGTGATGTGCCTGGACGCGTCGATCAGGGCCTTCGGGCACGACGAGGCGACCACGCTCAGTCTCGCCAGCGTCGCAGTCGTCTTCCTCGCGGGCAACGCGCTCGGCTCGGCGGCGCCGACCCCGGGCGGCATCGGCGCGGTCGAGGCGACGCTGACCGTCGGCCTGATCGCCGTCGGCCTCCCCAAGGAGGTCGCGGCTCCCGCGGTGCTCCTCTACCGGCTCCTGACGCTGTGGCTCCCGGTGCTTCCAGGCTGGCTGTACTTCAACCACCTGACCCGCAAGGGCGCCCTCTAGGCGGGCTCGTACGAGTCGCCGGCCTCCTCACCCGCACGGCCCGCGCCCCGAGCGTCCCGTCCGGCGCGACCTCAGGATGGGATCATGCCGAACCCTCCCCGACTGCGCGCCGCTGCCCTGACCGCTGCCGCCGTACTGCTGTCGTCCCTGATGGCGGGCTGCAGCGACGACGACTCCTCCAAGGACGAGGATCTGACGGCTCAGAAGCTGAGCTGGAAGGAGTGCCCCGCGCCGTCCGAGTCGGAGGGCGGCGGCAACGCCCCGTCGCCGCTGCCGGGCGGCACGGAGTGGCAGTGCGCCACCATGAAGGCGCCGCTCGACTGGGACAAGCCCCAGGGCGACACGATCGGCATTGCCCTGATCCGGGCGCAGAGCAGTGGCGAGAAGAGCAGGCGCATCGGCTCGCTCATCTTCAACTTCGGCGGCCCCGGCGGCTCGGGCGTCACCACGCTGCCCGCGTTCGGCGAGGACTACGCGAAGCTGCGCACCCGCTACGACCTGGTGAGCTTCGACCCGCGCGGAGTCGGCCGCAGTGCGGGCGTGCTGTGCGAGGACGATCAGCAGCTCGACGAGTACTTCCAGCAGGACGCGACGCCGGACGACGCGGCCGAGCGCACCGAGCTGCTCGACAACACCAAGCAGTTCAACGCCGCCTGCGAGAAGAACTCGGGCAGGACGCTCCCGCACGTGCGGACCACCGACGCGGCCCGCGACATGGACCTGATGCGGCAGGTGCTGGGCGACGACAAGCTGTACTACTTCGGGGTGTCCTACGGCACCGAGCTGGGCGGTGTGTACGCGCACCTGTTCCCCGGGAAGGTGGGCCGGGCCCTCTTCGACGCGGTCGTCGATCCGACGCAGACCCCGGAACAGGGCTCGCTCGGACAGGCCGAGGGCTTCCAGCTCGCGCTCGACAACTACGCCGAGGACTGCACCTCGAAGCTGGAGGACTGCCCGGTCGGCGACTCCCCGCAGGACGTCAAGGACCGCATCGCGAAGCTGCTCGCGGACCTGGACCGCAAGCCGATCCCCGGCGTCTTCCCCCGCGAACTGACCCAGACCGCGGCGACCAGCGGCATCGCACAGGCCCTGTACTCCAAGGACTTCTGGGAGTACCTCACCCAGGGCCTGGAGCAGGCGTACGACGGTGACGGCAAGGTGCTGATGCTGCTGTCCGACTCGATGAACGGGCGCAACGAGGACGGCCAGTACAGCAACATCACCGCGGCGAACGTCTCCATCAACTGCGCGGACGACAAGCCGCGTTACACGACCGGCGACGTGGAGGCGAAGCTGCCGGAGTTCCGGGCCGCCTCTCCCCTGTTCGGCGACTTCCTGGCCTGGGGCATGATCAGCTGCAGCGACTGGCCGGTGGCGGGCGCGGCCGACCACCCCGACGTGAGCGCGCCCGGCTCGGCACCGATCCTGGTCGTCGGCAACACCGGCGACCCGGCCACCCCGTACGAGGGCGCGAGGAAGATGGCGGACGCGCTGGGTGCGAAGGTCGGCGTCGAGCTGACGTACAAGGGCCAGGGGCACGGCGCCTACGACAGCGGGAACAAGTGCGTCCACAACGCGGTCGACGGCTATCTGCTCCAGGGCAAGGTGCCTCCGGCCAACACGATCTGCTCCTAGAAATCCCCAGGTCAGAGCGTTATCCACAGGGCCAATCGGGCGTCGGGCGCAGCCGCCTACTATGGCGTGCATGTGATCCGCGACTTCGGGCGGACCACTGGCGAGGGGGATGCACATGACACGTTTCGCACGATGGACGGCGGCGGCCGTCGCCGCACTGCTGGTGGCCGGATGCAGCAGCGGCACCTCCGGCGAGGACAAGGGCAGGGCCGGCGGGAAGGACCGCACCGACTCGTCGGCCACCGCGTCCTCCGGCGAGCGGGCCCCGCTGCCCTCCTCGCTGACCTCGCAGCGCCTGGACTGGGGCCGCTGCAAGGGCAGGTCGGACCTGCCCGCCCCGGGCAGCGCCTGGCAGTGCACGACGCTCAAGGTTCCCCTGGACTACGCCGAGCCGTCCGGCCGGACCATCGACCTCGCACTGATCCGGGCGACCGCGACCGGCGGCCGGAGCAAGCGCCTCGGCTCGCTCGTCTTCAACTTCGGCGGCCCCGGCGCCTCGGGCGTCGCCACGATGCCGTCGTACGCCGGCGCGGTCTCGAAGCTTCACCAGCGCTACGACCTGGTGAGCTGGGACCCGCGCGGAGTGGCCGCCAGCGAGGGCGTGCGCTGCCGCGGCGACAAGGAGATGCAGGCCGCCGAGTCGGTGGACGCGACTCCGGACGACGCGACCGAGCAGCAGGCGTACCTGAAGGACGCGACGGACTTCGGCCAGGGCTGCCGGAAGAACGCCGGGCAGCTGATGTCGCACGTCTCCACGACCGACACCGCCCGTGACCTCGACCTCATGCGCCAGGTCCTCGGCGACCGGAAGATGCACTACTTCGGCATCTCCTACGGCACCGAGCTCGGCGGTGTGTACGCCCACCTCTTCCCCGGGAACGTGGGGCGCGTGGTGCTGGACGCCGTGGTCGACCCGAGCGCCGACACGGTGGGCCACGCGAAGAACCAGACCCGCGGCTTCCAGCGCGCCCTGGACGCCTATCTGAACTGGGCCGGGCAGGACCCGAAGCGGGGTTCCCGGAAGATCGTGGACCTGCTGAAGCGGATCGACGCCGAGCCGCTCCCGACGTCGACGGACCGCAAGCTCACGCAGACGCTGGCACTCACCGGAATCGTCCTGCCGCTCTACAGCAAGCAGTCCTGGCCCACCCTGTCCAGTGCCCTCAAGGCCGCCGAGAGCGGGGACGGTTCCCAGTTGCTCACGCTCGCCGACGGCTACAACGAGCGCGACGCCTCCGGGCACTACGGCACCACGACCCACGCCCAACGGGTCATATCGTGCCTGGACGACAAGCAGCGGCTGACGCCCGAGGAGTCGAAGAAGCTGCTGCCGGAGTTCGAGAAGATCTCGCCCGTCTTCGGGGCCTTCATGGGCTGGGACACGGCGGGCTGGTGCCACGACTGGCCGGTGGCCGGTCAGTACGACAACCCGGAGGTCGACGCGCCCGGGTCCGCCCCCGTCCTGCTCGTGGGAAACACCGGCGACCCGGCGACGCCCTACGAGGGTGCCCGCAAGATGGCCGACGAGCTGGGCAAGGACGTGGGCGTGCTCCTCACCTGGAAGGGCGAGGGCCATGGCGCGTACGGGAGTGGCAGCGACTGCGTCGACTCCACGGTGAACGGCTACCTGCTGGACGGGGCCGTGCCGAAGGACGGCAAGGTCTGCTCGTAGCGGGAGGGCACAGCGCCGTTCGGGCAACGGGAAGGGGCCCGGCACACGCGGTGCCGAGCCCCTTCCGGAAAGCCGGACGCCCGATGGACAGGCGGGGACGTCTAGTAGACCGGCTTGTCGGGCTCGATCTGGTTCACCCAGCCGATCACGCCGCCGCCGACGTGCACCGCGTCGGAGAAGCCCGCGGACTTCAGCACCGCGAGGACCTCCGCACTGCGGACACCCGTCTTGCAGTGCAGGACGATCTTCTTGTCCTGCGGAAGGCTCTCGAGGGCGGAGCCCATGAGGAACTCGTTCTTCGGGATCAGCCGGGCGCCGGGGATCGAGACGATCTCGTACTCGTTGATCTCGCGGACGTCGATGATGTCGATGTTCTCGCCGTCGTCGATCCACTCCTTGAGCTGCTTCGGAGTGATCGTCGAGCCGGCGGCCGCCTCCTGGGCCTCCTCGGACACGACGCCGCAGAAGGCCTCGTAGTCGATGAGCTCGGTGACGGTCGGGTTCTCGCCGCAGACCGCGCAGTTCGGGTCCTTGCGGACCTTGACCTGGCGGTACTGCATCTCCAGGGCGTCGTAGATCATCAGTCGGCCGACGAGCGGCTCGCCGATGCCCGCGAGGAGCTTGATCGCCTCGTTGACCTGGATGGAGCCGATGGACGCGCACAGCACACCCAGGACACCGCCCTCCGCGCAGGAGGGGACCATGCCGGGCGGCGGGGGCTCCGGGTAGAGGCAGCGGTAGCAGGGGCCGTGTTCGGACCAGAAGACCGAGGCCTGCCCGTCGAAGCGGTAGATGGAGCCCCACACGTACGGCTTGTCGAGCAGCACGCACGCGTCGTTGACCAGGTACCGGGTGGCGAAGTTGTCCGTGCCGTCCACGATCAGGTCGTACTGGCTGAAGATGTCCATCACGTTGTCGGCTTCCAGCCGCTCCTCGTGAAGGACCACGTTCACGTACGGGTTGATGCCCAGTACCGAGTCGCGCGCCGACTCGGCCTTCGAGCGGCCGATGTCGGCCTGGCTGTGGATGATCTGGCGCTGCAGGTTCGACTCGTCGACCTCGTCGAACTCCACGATGCCGAGCGTGCCCACGCCCGCGGCGGCCAGGTACATCAGGGCCGGCGATCCGAGGCCGCCGGCGCCCACACAGAGCACCTTGGCGTTCTTCAGCCGCTTCTGCCCGTCCATCCCGACGTCCGGGATGATCAGGTGGCGGGAGTACCTGCGGACCTCGTCTACGGTGAGCTCGGCAGCCGGCTCGACCAGGGGTGGCAGCGACACGGTTACTCCGTTAATCGGTCAATCAATGGGTGTCCCCCCGCTCGGGCGCAGCCGAGACCGGGGGAGGTCGTTCTCCCCGTAACACTGCCACGCCCTTCTTCATTCCGAGACACCCGTTCCGACTCGCGAGACGATCTCGTCCCAGTAGCCGGGCATGCTCTCCCAGGGGTCGACGCGGCCGCCGTGGTCCGTGCGGTCGGTGAAGTAGATCGTCGAGGCGCCCTGCCAGCGGGCGATGCGCAGGGCCTCTTCGAGGTGGCCGCGGGGCACGCCGTGCACGAAGTGGCAGAACCGCTCGGGCGGATAGTCGGCGGTCCACTCGGCGACCTGCGACCAGCGGTAGTCGCTCCAGGGGCCGGCGAAGGTCACCAACTGGTCTGCGTTCTCGGCGTATCCGGCATGGGGATGGGTGCCGTGGCCGAACACGATGTGAGCTTTGTCGCGCAGTGCCCGCAGCGTGGTCACCGTGCGGCGGACCTCGGGGAGCGCGGCACGCTCGGTGGGGCAGCGGTCCAGATAGAAGCCGTCGGTCCGGTACCAGTCGAGGTGGCGGTGCGCGTCGGAGACGAGTTCGCCGTGGCTGCGGGCGCCGTAGGCGGTGTCCAGGTGGCCGAGGACGCGGACACCGGCGTTGCGCAGCCGTCCCACCGCTTCGAGGCAGCGCGGGTCGGGGCGGGTGCCGGGGCCGTGGGCGACGTTCAGGACGACCCAGTGCAGGGGGGTGCCGGGGCGGGTCAGTTCGCCCCATTCCAGTGGGGCGACCAGGGGGTGCGCATAGCCCGGGATTCCGAAGCCGAGCCCCAGGCCGGTGCTCGCGGTGCCCGCCGCGGAGCGGGTCAGATACGGCATGCCGCCTCCATCCAGATGTCGGCGAGGGATTCCTCGAGATTGATGCGGGGCCGCCAGCCGAGCCGGTCGCGTGCGGTGCGGACATCTGCCTGCTGCCAACTGCCGCAGCCGTCCGGGTAGGGGAAGGCCGCGGGCACGTGGTCGGGTTCGCTGCGGGGGTGGACGACCGAGGGCCGCAGCGGTCCGGGCGGCCCGTCGAGTTCGTGCAGCGCACCGCCGTAGCCGGCCACCCGCGCGAGGACGGCGGCGGCGTCACGGAGGCGTACCGCACGGCCCGAGCCGATGTTGATGACACCCTGGGCGGCGGAGAGCGAGGCGGCGTGGACGGCGCGGGCCACATCGCGGACGTCGATGAAGTCCCGCTGGACACCCAGGCCGCCGAGCTTGAGTTCGCCGTCGCCGGACTGCATGGCGCGGCGCATGGCCTCGGCGAGGCGGCCGAGCGGGGATCCGGCGGGGGTACCCGGTCCCGCGGGCGAGAAGACGCGGAGCACGACGGCGTCGAGGCCCGAGCCGAGGACCAGTTCGGTGGCGGCCAGTTTGCTGACGCCGTAGGGGCCGCCGGGGCGCGGTACGGCGTCCTCCGCCGTGGAGGAGCCGGGCTGGCTCGGTCCGTACTCGGCGCCGCAGCCGATCTGCACGAGCCGCGCCCCGCAGCCGCTGCGGCGCAGGGCCTCGCAGACGGTGGCGACGGCGACGGTGTTGTGCCGGGTCAGTTCGCGGGCGCCGCCGCGGGTGGCGCCCGCGCAGTTGACGACGACCCCGGGGTGCACCGCGTCCAGGAAGCGGGTGAGCGCACCGGGGCTGCCCGAGGCGAGGTCGAACCGGACGTCGGCGTCGTCGCCGCGGCCGAGCGCGGTGAGCTGGACGGCCGGGTCGGCGAGCAGCCGGTCGGCGACGAAGCGGCCCAGGTATCCGTTGGCTCCGATCAGCAGGACCCTCATCGGGCGGCTCCCGGGGCGGACTCTCCGGTTCGGGAGGTGATCATCTGGCGTTCTCCTTCAGGGGTGGTGCCGTGGATCTGGAGTGGGTCCCGCGGTGTCGGCCCCGCGGGGGACAGGGGGTGTGCGGTCGGCCGGCGGCCGGCCTCACGGTGTCGCTCCGACCGGTGTGGCGTGGGCCGAGGCCCGGGTCAGAGTGCGGGTGGCGTGGATCAGCAGGACCAGGGCGGCCGTGCCGCAGACCGCGGCCGGGACGGCTCCGGGCCCCCCTGCCTCGACGAGGGTCTCGACCGGCGTGGCCACGAAGGAGCAGCCGGGGAGGCGGCCTGCGAAGACCGTGGACAGGGCGGTCGCCTCACCGGCTCCCGCGGCGGCGAGGACGACGGACGGGGCGTGGGTGAAGCCGTGCGCGGCGAGCAGCCGGGCGAGCAGGAGCAGGGCTCCGAGCGCCCCGGCTCCCCCATGGGCGGCGGGCTCGTCCAGCAGCGCCCCGCACAGGGCGAGCAGCGCGGCCAGGGAGCAGAGGAAGAGCCCGAACACGCCCAGGAGAAGGGGTTTCACGGAGGCCGCGAACTCCGCCAGGCCGCGGCTCGCGGTCAGCCTGCGGCGGGCGCGCACGGCGAAGAGGTGGGCGCACCAGGCCGCCGGGGCGCACGCCAGCGCGAGGGCCAGGACCGGTGCGGTGGCCGGGGGCCAGGTGGCGTCGGGGCCGCCCGCGATCCCGGCGCTCAGCAGGCCGTCGCCGAAGAGGGCGTACGCGAGAAGCCAGCAGATCCACGCGCGGGAGGAGCCGTGGTTCGGGGCGCCGAGGGGGCCGCGGCGCAGCGCCGCCCGCAGGCCGAGGGCGACGGCCAGGGCGCCGGCCGCGCCCACGGCCGGGCGCACCTGTCCGTCGGTGAGGCGCAGTCCGGCCACCGTGGCGGCGCAGAGGACACCCGGCACCAGGGCGAGCACGGCCCAACGGGCGGGCGCTGCGGTGGTGTCGGCCTGCTCGGGCGGCGCCGTCGGTTCGCCGTCGCGCGGTACACGGGCGTACATCTCCTCCGCCAGGGAGAACACGTCCCGGTGCCGGAAGCGCGCGGCCGTCCGGTCGGTGACGCCGTGCGCCTCCAGGCCCGCGGCGATCTCCAGCGGGTCCACGGCCCGCTCGCACAGGTCGCGATGCCGGTGCATCAAGGCCTTGACGGGGTCGACGGCGCCTCGGCGACCGGCCGCTTGGTGAGCGCCGCCGGTGCCGACCGCGCCCGCGGCCGCATCGCCACCGCTCAGCCCCACGCCACCGCTCAGCCCCACACCGCTGCTCGGTCTCACGCCCCCGTTCAGCCCCCTCCCGCTGCTCGACTCCACGCCACCGACGCCGCCGGCGTCCACACCCCGGCTTTCCGCACCCACGACGCGGCCACCGCCCAGTCCGGGGCCGACGCCGGTGCCCGCACCCCGACCCTCCGCACCCACCGCGGCGGCACCGCTCACGCCCACGGGGCGCACCTCGTCCACGCCGCCCGCACCCGAGCCGTCGGCGTCCGTGCTCCGGACGCCGTTCGCCCCGCCCGTCCCGGTCATCGCCCGCCCTCTCGCCCGGACACCGCGGACACCGCAGGGACCGCCGGGGCCGCGGGGACCGCGGGGATCACCGAGGCCACCGGCACGGCGGCTGCCGTCGGGACGGTCACCGTGGCGCGTACCGGAGCGCCCGCCGCCCAGCGCGGCCGGCCCGCGGCCATGAGCCGGGACTCGGTCCAGCGGCCGGGCACATGCGCCTCGGCCGGCACGCCGAACGGCAACGGCTCACCGGCCGCGTCGACGACGACACGGCGTACCGGGGAGTGCGAGACGATCTCCAGGTAAATGCCGTGAAATGCCATGATGTTCTGCTCGACGGTGAACAGTTCGAGGGCCCGGGCGCGAGCGGCGGCACCGAGGCGCTCACGGCGCTCGGGGTCGCGCAGCAATGTCACGCAGGCCTCGGCGAGCGCCCGCGGGTTGCGCGGGGGCACCACCAGTCCCGTACCGCCGATGACCTCGACGACCGCGCCCACGTCCGTGGAGACCGTGGCGCGCCCGCAGAACATGGCTTCGACCAGGCTGATCGGGAAGCCCTCCACGACGCTGGACAGGACGACCACGGCTCCCGCCGCGTACGCCTCCGCGAGGCTCGGGACCTCGGGGCCGCCGATCTCCTCGAAGGAGACGGGGTTGTCGCCGACCGCGTGCACGCCCTCCGCCTCGTCGGGGAAGAGCTGCGCGGCGAGCGCCCGGCAGTGGCCCAGGTAGGCCGTGCTCTCGGCACCGGCGGCGGCTCCGACGATCCGCAGCCGCGTCTTCGGCTCCTCCTTGCGGATCTCGGCGAAGGCGTGGAGCAGGGAGATCAGATCCTTGGCGGGCTCGATGCGGCCGACCCAGACCAGGGTGTCCGGGTCCGCGGCGCCGGCCGCGTCCTCACCGACGTCCGCGAAGCGGGAGGCGTCCATGCCGGGGTAGACCGTGCGCAGCTTGGCCCGGTCGGCGCCGCAGCGCTCCTGCCAGCGGCGGGCGTGCGTGTTGCCGGGCGTGATGAAGGCGGCCCGGCGGTAGACCTCGGCGGCCAGCCTGCCGTGGAAGGCGGCGAGCAGCGACCGGACCGCGGGCGGCGCCTGACCGGACGCCAGGTAGTGGGCCCGCAACGGGACTCCGTACTCGGTGACCAGCAGCGGCACGCCGTTGAAGTGCCGTGCGAGTAGTCCGGGGAGCGCGGCGGAGCCGCCGGCGGCGGCGTGGCACAGGTCGACCGAGCCGAGCCCGTCGTCCTCGTACCAGTCGAGGGAGAGGGGGCGCAGGGCGCGTTCGAAGTGCGCGGCGACGGCGAGCAGGTCGGGCACCCGGGCCGTGCGCGCCGCCCTGAGTGCACCCGGCGCACGGCAGGCGCTCTCCAGGGCGCGTACGGCGGCCTCCGAGCGCAGGGAGCCGACCAGGCCGCCCTCGTCGCGGGCGAGTTCCGCGAGGGCGTAGAGGGCCGTGCCGAAACGGTCCGCCTCAAGGCCGACGGACGTCTCCGGGGCATCGGGACCGCCCGTGCCGCCGGCGCCCGCCGGCTCCCCGCAGACGACCGCCGCCAACTCGCCGTACGCGTCGGCGAAGCGCCTGCGCGCCCGCCGTCCGTAGACCACGCCGTCGTCCTCGGCGGTCCAGAGCGGAGCCGTTCGCACGCGGCTGACCTGGGGCGGCAGTTCGATCCAGCCCTCGTCCTCCTGCTGCTCGCTGCGACTGAGCGCGTAGATGTCGAACTCGTGCTGCCCGAGCCCGCGTACGAGCCGGTCGCACCAGAGCCTGGCGTCACCGCTCACATACGGATAGCCACCCTCCGTAAGCAGTCCGATGCGCACGAGTGCACCCCCGATCTCCCGTATGGGGAGCCGCCGTTGGCTCGGCGGCTCGCAGCGGGACGAACGTATGCGGACATGGCGGTGGGGGGGGGGGGGGGGGGGGGGGGGGGGGGGGGGGGGGGGGGGGGGGGGGGGGGGGGGGGGGGGGGGGGGGGGGGGGGGGGGGGGGGGGGGG